>CAISUK010000285.1 GCA_903888645.1 uncultured Pseudomonadota bacterium
CCTTGTCCCGCGCCGGCTTCCCCAAGCAGTTTCTCTGCCTCACCGGCAAGGAGAGCCTCTTTCAGCAGGCCGCGCAACGCCTCATGGGTCTTGCCACAGCAGACGTCGCCGTGGCTGCCCCGGTCATCGTCAGCAACGAGGACCATCGCTTCCTCGCCCTCGAACAACTGCGCGAGATCCGCATCGAACTAGGCGCCGCCCTGCTCGAACCGGTCGGCCGCAACACCGCCCCGGCCCTCACCCTGGCCGCCCTGGCCGAAGCCGAAGCCGGCCGCGATCCCATCCTGGTCGTCACCCCGGCCGACCAGACGGTGGTAGACGGCAACGCCTTCAGCGCCGCCATGCAGCAGGCCATCCGCGCTGCCGCCGACGGTGCTATCGTCATTCTCGGCATCAGCCCCGATCGCCCGGAAACCGGCTACGGGTATATCAAGGTCGAGCCCACTCACCCCAGCCCTCTCCCACGAGGGGAGAGGGAGGAAAACCTGCCCGGCGATGGGGCCCCACTCCTCCCCTCTCCCCCCGCGGGAGAGAGGCCGGGGGAGAGGGGGAACCACATCCACGCAGTCGAGCGGTTCGTCGAAAAGCCCGACACCGTCACCGCCCAAGGCTACCTCGCCGCCGGCGGCTACTACTGGAATGCCGGCATGTTCGTGCTGCGTGCCTCGGTCTGGCTGGCGGCGCTGGCGCACTTTCGCCCCGACATTGCCGCCGCCACGCGCACCGCCTGGCAGCAGCGCAGCCTCGACACCAACACTACCGCCAACTTCGTCCGCCCCGGCAAGGAGGCCTTCGTCGCCATCCCCGCCGAGTCGATCGACTACGCCGTCATGGAACGTTGCCCCGGCAGTGCCTTCCCCATCCGCATGGTGCCGCTCGCTGCCGGCTGGAGCGATCTGGGCGCCTGGGACGCGGTTTGGCAGGTGCTGGAGAAAGATGCCGCCGGCAACGCCCATTGCGGCGATGTGCTCACCACCGACAGCCGCAACACCCTGGTTCATGCTGCCAGCCGGCTGGTTACGCTGGTCGGCGTCGATAATCTGGTTGTCATCGAAACTGCCGACGCGGTGCTGGTCGCCGACCGCGCCCGCAGCCAGGAGGTCAAGGCCATCGTCGCCCGCCTGCAGGCCGCCGGCCGCGAAGAACACACCGTTCATCGCAAGGTCCATCGCCCCTGGGGCTGGTATGACAGCATCGACGCCGGCGAACGCTTCAAGGTCAAGCGCATCCAGGTCAATCCCAAGGCCAGCCTGAGCCTGCAAAAACACCACCACCGCGCCGAACACTGGATCGTCGTCAAGGGCACCGCGCAAATAACCAATGGCGACAAGACGCTGTTGATCACAGAAAACCAGTCCACCTACATCCCGCTTGGCGAAACCCACCGCCTCGCCAACCCCGGCACCATCCCGCTTGAGATCATCGAAGTGCAGTCGGGCAGCTACCTGGGCGAGGACGACATCGTTCGCTTCGACGATCGCTACGGCAGGACGGAATGACGTCGCCATTGCGCTCCCGATGACCCTAACCAATGTTGAGATCGATATCGGGACAGTCGATGCAGCGGCAGCCGTCATGGACGGATATGACCAAGCTAGCCGAGAGGATGCGCATCATCGCCGAAGCATTGGGCGAACGCCGCAGCGAATCAATGCAGCGGTATTCGCTGCAGCGGCTCGAAAATAGACATCGAACGCCGACTGGAGCGATCCGCCGTTTTGCATTGGTGGGAGATATCGCCCTAATACGGTACTTTGGTAATTGCCATTCCCTCAGCCCACTGTCTGCGAGCGATCATTGCGGTTTAGTGTTTGGCGGCCGGTTTGACCGCCAATTTTTCAGGGGATTTCGCCGTGAGCTTGTCGGCTGGCTTTTCCGGGGCTTTGTCGGCGGGCTTTTCCGCGGGTTTTTCACCACTTGCACCCTTGGTTTCGGCGCCTGGCGCTGCGCTCGCCGGCGCTTCATGGCCCTTCGCCACCGCATCTGGAAGCTGGCGCGGTACCGACTCCAGCTTGTTCTCGCGCATGTAGCCATCCATCTCTCGCCAGCCGGCAAAGATAGCCGATTTCTGCGCCCGGGGATTGAGTGCAAAGCAATCCTCGATGGCCCGACCGGTCTGCCGACAGGCACTGCCAATGGCCTTGCCTTCAGCCTCTTTCATGGCCGCCACCTTGGCGGGATCCTCGATGCCGAGTTGATCGCACGCCGTTAGCATTGCCAGGATGAGAAACCACGGCAGCAGAGTCTTGGCGGTAAGCGTTCGCATGGTTGCAGGTTGGCTTGAATAATTCGACTAGATGCGCGCCGCCGATTTTACGTCATCCGGAATCACGGCGGTGGCCTCGATCTCGACCTTGGCGGCGTCTTCGACGAGGGCGACGACCTGCACCATCGTCATGGTCGGATAGTGGTTGCCCATGACTTCGCGATAGACAGCACCGATCCCGTGCGCTTCGCTCAGGTATTCGCGCTTGTCGGTGATATACCAGTTGAGGCGGACGATATGCTCCGGACGGGCGCCGCCTTCGGCGAGGATTTGCACGATGTTTTGCAACGCCAGGCGCACTTGGTCGGTGAGCCGCGCACTGGGGAAAC
This sequence comes from uncultured Pseudomonadota bacterium, assembly GCA_903888645.1. Classification (GTDB taxonomy): domain Bacteria; phylum Pseudomonadota; class Gammaproteobacteria; order Burkholderiales; family Rhodocyclaceae; genus CAISUK01. Next base: position 2,596 of record CAISUK010000285.1, read on the forward strand.
GGCATTGCTTGTCCCAGCCGATCTGGCCGCCCGTCAGCAAAAACGAGGTCCCGCGCGCCAAAATGCCATTGGCAAAGCCGCGGGGCTTGGCCCAGCCTGGCGGCAGCAGCGTTTCAATCATGTTCCGGATTCCTCGCGCAGCTTGAAACGTTGCAGCTTTCCTGTTTCGGTGCGCGGTAGCGTTTCGCGAAACTCGATCAGGCGCGGGTATTTGTAAGGAGCGATGCTGCGCTTGACGAAGTCCTGCAGTTCAACGACCAACTGCTGATCCGGATTGAATCCCGGCCGACAGACAATGCAAGCCTTGACAATCTGGCCGCGATCTTCGTCGGCCACACCGACGACAGCGCATTCGGCGACTGTCGGGTGTTTGGCCAGCGCTTCCTCGACTTCCGGGCCACTGATGTTGTACCCAGCTGAAATGATCATGTCATCGGTACGCGCCTGATAGAAGAAGTAGCCGTCGGCATCCATCAAGTAGGCGTCGCCGGTGATGTTCCAGCCGTTCTGCACATACTGAGTCTGCCGCGAGTCGGCCAGATAACGGCAACCGGTCGGCCCCTTCACGGCGAGTCGGCCGATCGTTCCGGGTGGCAATGGATTGCCCTGTTCGTCGAAGACGGCGGCGCGATAACCGGGAACCACTTTGCCGGTGGCACCTTCGCGAATGTCGCTGCCGGCGGCGGATATGAAAATGTGCAGCAACTCCGTCGAACCAATGCCATCAATGATGTCGATACCGGTCGCCTCTCGCCAGGAGCGACGTGTCGCCACCGGCAGTGCCTCTCCGGCCGAGACGCACTGGCGCAATGAAGCGAGGTCGAATTTGCCGACAGCGGGGAGCATCATCCGGTAGAAGGTCGGTCCGGTGAAACAAATTGTGGCGCGATATTTCTCGATCGTGCCGAGCAGCGCTTCGGGAGTCGGATTCTCGAGCAGGACGGCACAGCCACCGCTACTGAGCGGAAACAACAGCAGCCCGCCAAGTCCATAGGTAAAAGCAAATGGCGGCGCGCCGCAGAACACGTCGGCTGCCTTTGGTCTGAGGATCGACCGCGGAAAACTGGCGCACGTCGCCATGACATCGCGATGGGTGTGCATGGCGCCCTTCGGGGCACCGGTGGTGCCGGAAGTGAAAGCAATCAGCGCAATGTCATCCGCAGCCGCTTCGACATTAGTGTACATCGCCGCCTTGCCGGCCATGCGCAACTCCAGGCCGTCGGCATCACCCCTGTCATGGAAAGTCAGAATCTGCCGCAGGCTCGGGCAAGCCGGGGCGATGGCGCGCAATTCGGCATCCAGCGACGCATCGCACAATGCCAATGAAACCTCGGCCTTGATGACGATATCGGTCAATTCCTTGGCACGCAACAACGGCATGGTCGCCACGACAATCGCTCCGACCTTGTGCGCGGCGAACCAGCAGGCGGCGAGCAGCGGACTGTTGCCGCCACGCAGTAGAACGCGACTGCCGGGCAGCACAGCACAGTCTTCGACGAGCACCGCGGCAATGCGGTTGGCTGCGTCCAGCAGCTGGCGATACGTCATGTCGCCCCGCGCGCTGCGGAACGCCGGACGCTCGCCCCAACCGCGCACAGCGACGGCATTGTCGAGCAGTTCGGTGGCGATGTTGAGGCGCTCGCCAAACTGCAGTTCCGGCAGTTCGAACAAGAACTCCGGCCACAATTCCCGTGGCGGCAGATTATCTCTGGCGAAACTGTCCTGATGGGCCGAATACGTCATGAGCGGACCATTTGGAATAATGCCGGAACGAAACGGATCGACGCAGGACCGCCCTTGTTCCGCTTCAGATCAGTTTCCAGGCGTGTGCTCGCGAGCAATGACGGAAACATGCTGTTTGAGTTGCGCCAGCAGCTTGTAGAGCGTACCGACGTCCTTCTCCGAGAGCCCGGAGAAAAGTTCGAGAATCCATTTTTCGTGGGCTTCGGCCATCTGCTTGAATACCTTGCGGCCGGCAGGTGTCAGCTTGATGATATAGGCGCGGCGATCCTTGAGATTGTCTTCGCGCACGACGAGACCTTCATCGACCAATTGATCGGTGATGCCTGTGACATTGCCCCCGGTAACCATCATGCGTTTCGACAATTCGCCCATCTTGAGGCCTTCAGGATGGCGCTCCAGCTGCGCCATGAGATCGAAGCGCGGCAACGTGATATCGAAATCGCTGCGCAGATGGGTGCGGATATGCCCTTCGATAAGGTTGGTGCAGGTGAGCAGGCGCAGCCACAGGCGCAACGCCGAACGATCTTCTGCGGTAGCGCGGGTTTCGTGGTCGGAATTTTCGTCGATATGACTCATGGAGAAATTGCTCCTGTTTGGCTAAGATCGGCTGGTCGCATAAACTTTTCTGCAAGTATAACCGCGTCGATCGACAATTGACCGTTGCATATTCGATGCCGAAACCATCATTTCGCGCTTGACTTGCTTTCGTCGCCACGCTTCAACTGGTTTGCCAGCTGCAGGTAGCCAGGCTCATATCGTGGCGATACCGGCAAATCAGTAAAGCCGAGTGCCACGGCGGCGCGATGCGTCCAGTGGGGATCAAGCAGATGCGGGCGGCCGATCGCACAGAGATCGGCGCGACCGGCGGCAATGATGGTATTCACCTGGTCAGGTTCCGTGATGTTGCCCACAGCGATGGTGGCGATGTCGGCTTCATTGCGAATGCGATCGGCCAGCGGCGTCTGGTACATGCGGCCGTAGACGGGCTTTGAGTCCGGACTGGTCTGGCCTGATGACACATGGATCAGATCTGCACCGGTGGCCTTGAACAGTTTGGCGATGGCCACCCCATCGTCAGGCGTGTTGCCTCCTTGCAGCCAATCCACCGCCGAGATGCGCACTGAAATCGGTCTATCGGCAGGCCAGGCGGCGCGCACCGCGGCAAATACTTCCAGTGGAAAACGGCAGCGGTTATCCAGCGAACCGCCGTATTCGTCACGGCGAAGGTTACTCAATGGACTGATAAAACCGGAGAGCAGATAACCGTGGGCGCAGTGGAGTTCGAGCATGTCGAACCCGGCAGCGGCAGCGCGGCTGGTAGCAGCAACGAAGTCGGCGCAAATGCGTTGCATGTCAAGGCGCGTCATCTCCCGCGGAGTCTGGCTTTGCGGCGCCCATCGCACATTTGAGGCGGCAATCAACGGCCAATTTTCAGCGGAAGTCGCTAGCGGTTGATCAGTACCCTCCCAAGGAGGCCGGGTCGAGCCCTTGGGGCCGGCGTGGCCAAGCTGCATGGCGATTCTTGCGCTGGAGTGGCGATGCACGAAATCGACGATGCGCCGCCATGCCCGCGCCTGCTCGTCATTCCAGATTCCGGCACACAGCGGAGTGATGCGTGCATCGGCGGATATCGCTGTCATCTCGGTGAATATCAAACCGGCGCCGCCAAGGGCGAAAGCCCCCAGATGGGTCTGGTGAAATTCGCCGGGGACACCATGGTCACAGGCATACATCGCCATCGGAGCCACCGCGACGCGATTGAATAATTGCAGGCCGCGGCAGCGAAACGACAGGAACATTGGAGGGACAGGCGATGCCGGCAGCCCATTCCGCTCCGCCAGCCAGCGCTCCACACCATCGACATAAATGCTGTCGCGCTGTCGCAAGCTGGCATGATCAACACGCTGGCTACCGGTGAGTAGCGAATAGGCAAACTGCATCGGGTCAAGATCGGTGTGGCCGGCGACGTTTTCAAACCACGCCATGCGGTTGCGGGCAGCACTCTGCAAGCGCATGGAATATGGCTCCCGGTCGCGCTGATAGGCAGCCAGCGCCTGGGTAACGCTAGTCACGTCAGCCGCCTCGGCCTCGTCGACCATTGCTCCGGCCAAGGCGATGGCATCCTCCATGGCCATGCGGGTACCCGAGCCGATCGAAAAATGCGCTGTGTGGGCGGCGTCACCAATCAGCACGATGTTGCGGTGGTACCAGCGCCGGCAAAGAACACGCTGAAACTTCTGCCACAAACCGGCATCGGGCAGGCTGGCATTGGCAGCCAAGCGCGCGCCATCAAGGTGCTGGGCAAACAGCTGCTCACAAAAATGCAGCGACTTTTCGCGGCTCATTTGCTCGAGGCCGCCACTTCGCCAGGTCGCCTCGGGAGTCTCGACGATATAGGTCGACCAGTCCGTGTCATAACGATAGGCATGCAGATTGAACCAGCCTGCGTCTGTCTGGCGAAAGTCGAACGTAAATGCCTCGAGACGATGGCGGGCGCCGAGCCAGATGAAGCGGCAGTCCCCCGCCAGCAAGTCCGGTTGAAAGACATCGGCATGACGGCAGCGGGTCGCCGAGTTGACCCCATCGGCCGCGACAACCAGATCGAAATCACGGGCGTAATCTTCGCCATCGACGCCTGTCGTGGCAAAGCTGAACCGTACGCCAAGCGCCGTGGCGCGGCGCTGCAGAATATTCAGCAAGCGTCTACGCGAGATGCCGGCAAAACCATGGCCAAGGGTCCGGATTCTGGCGCCCTTGAAATGGATGTCAATGGCGTCCCAATGATGAAAATTGCGCAAAATATCGTGATGAGTCTCAGCGTCTGCCGAGCGAAGATTAGCCAGTGTGGCATCCGAAAAAACAATGCCCCAACCGTTGGCATCGTCGGCAACGTTACGTTCGACGACGAGAATTTCATCCTCGGGCGCAGTCTGTTTCCTGAGTATGGCGAAATAGAGACCGGCCGGGCCGGCGCCAAGAATCGCAATGCGCATGTCACTCAAATCGATGCAAGTTGTTTTTCATAGTACTGCTGGGTCTTTCTCGGCATATAGTCGATGGCTTGATAGAAACCGTGCGACTCCATTCTCGCCACATTGGAACGAACACATATCGACTTCAGCCCAAGACCTGCAGCCCATTGCTCGGCAGCTGCTACAAGGGATGCGCCAACACCCGCACGCCTTGCTGCAAGGGACACGACAAGACCGGTAATCTCGGCCTTCTCGCCCGACTCGAGCAGAACACGACGTTCGGCCGCCACCCAGCCGAGGAGAACACCGCCGTGACCGGGCGCCACAGCGACAAAGTAACTTTCGGCCGCCAACATTAACTGCAGCCTCGCCGCGACCTCCAATACCGATGCCGGATAGCCCAGCTCAATGGCAAGGCGCCCAATTTCTGCGGCGTCGGGCAGTCTAGCCGGCCGGATTCGCTGCCCTTCGGAGTTGAATCCGCCGATCATTATTTTGCACCGCTCCCGACGTATGACTTCGTAATTGTTGCAGATAGCCTTGTCGGCTAACAACTACACTTGAATATTGGCCTGGCCGACGCGCAGCCAATTGCCCGCAAGCGACGGTGTAGACTGCCCTTCCGCGTAAATGGAAGGATGCCACATGCTGCGATTTCTGGTTGGGTTAAGCTGCTGTCTGCTGGCGATCAATGCCCTGCCGCAGGAGGTGGTGTTGCGCCATGCGCTGGACGGGCGCTCGCTGGATGCGCTCGCAACTCTGGTGGTCCGCTTTAACGACGAGCAGAAAGGCAAGTCCAGGGTTGTGCTCCAAGGCTTGAGTGGTGTCGAAGATCCGCTCAAGTTGCCACACATGGCCATTCTCGATAGCGACGACAGCAAAGCCTTCTTTGCCTCGCAGCCGCGCTTCAAGCCGCTGGCGCAAATCATGGCAGAAGCCGGCGAGAAACTCGACAGTGCGCGTTTCTTGCCACAGATCGCCGATGCCGTCGATGACCCCAGCGGCCGCTTGCAAGCCCTGCCGATCGGATTGGCCCTGCCGGTGCTGTTCTACAACAAGGATGCCTTTCGCAAGGCCGGACTCGATCCGGAGGCGCCGCCGAAAACCTGGTTGGCGGTGCAGAAGGCCGCCGGCGAGCTCTACGATGCCGGGTTTACCTGTCCATTGACCTCCTCGCGATTCAACTGGATCCACCTGGAAAACGTCGCCAGCCAGCACGGCGAACCAATCCTTGTGCGTAGTTCCGGTGGCAAGGCACACCTGAACAGCATGGTCCATGTCAAGCACATCGCTTTACTGTCCAGCTGGAACAAGAGTCTCTACTTCCATTACTTCGGTCCGGGCAATGAAGCGGATGCTCGTTTCACTTCGGGCGAGTGCGCCATGCTGACCGGAGAATCGAGCTTGTATGCAGAGCTGGGGCGGGCCAAGCGTTTCGACTTCGGCGTCGCCGGGCTACCCTATTATGACGATGTCTATGGCGCAACGCCCTATAACGTGTTGCCCGATGGTGCCGCGCTGTGGGTGCTGGCCGGTCACGGCAAGGCCGAGTATCGGGTGGTCGCCCGTTTCGCCAGCTTTATGCTGCGTACCGAAAATCAGCGTGACTGGGTTCGTGCCACCGGCTATCTGCCAATGACGCCGACGGCGATCGAGGCGTTGAAATCGGCCGGAGTCGCGCCGGCCGCTGTGCTCGATGCCGCGCAGCGTCGCCTTTCGGCGCCGCGTGTACTGGCGGCGCGGCCGAAGAATGGCCCTTGGCGTGACCGCATGCACGAGATTCTTGACGAAGAAATCGTCTTCGTCTGGAAGAACACCAAGCCCGCCAAGGAAGCGCTCGACACAGCGATGCTGCGCTCCAATGTCGATCTGCCGGCAATGGAAAAGGGCGCCAAGGCTTCGCGATGAACGCCGGATGACAATGGCGTCCTGGCCTTATTCGCGAATTATCGCGCACCGCTGCGGCGGTGCGTTGGCGCCGGAAAACACCCTTGCCGGATTGCGCATCGCCGCGCGCCTCGGTTGCCGGGCCGTTGAGTTCGATGTCATGCTCAGCCGCGACGGCGTGCCCGTTCTGATCCATGACGAAACGCTGGAGCGAACCACGAACGGCGCTGGTTACGTGGCCGAAACCGATCTTGCCGCGCTCCGCCAGCTGGACGCCGGCGTCAGCCATGCACCTGCTTTCACAGGCGAGCCGCTACCGACGCTGGCCGAGGCAATCGCCGCTTGCGACGAATTCGGGCTCATCGCCAACATCGAGATCAAGCCAGCGCGGGGTTTTGAACTGGCCACCGGAGCAGCCGTCGCCCTGCTGACAAAGAAGTTGTGGCGCGGTGGAACGCCACCGCTGCTCTCGTCGTTCTCTGAAGATGCGCTAGCCGCTGCCGCGCTTGCAGCACCGCAACTTCCGCGCGCCTTGCTGGTCAATGAGGTTCCCGGCGATTGGGCCCAACGGTTGCGGCGGCACGGCGCTGTTGCAGTGCATTGCGCAGCGGCCCGGTTCGATGCGCAACGAGCAGCGGCGCTCGCGGCGGTAGGAATTCCGCTGGCCTGTTACACGGTCAACGACCCGGCCCGGGCCGAAGCTCTTTTTGCCGCGGGTGTCGCGGCCGTCTTTACCGACCGGCCCGATCTGTTTGCGGCTATCCGGATCTCGTGATTGATCACCAGAATTGCTCCGCAATATGCCATCGTTCTACGGCATGCTGCAAAACGGGTGGCCTCTATGCCTGCTTAGGACTGTTTGCAGCCATTCGGATCCAGGGTGCCGCCGACAGGACGGCGCCTTTAACGACCATAAGACATAGACATACTGAATGGCGGGTTCCTGAGGTGAAGTGGCCCTTCGCTGCTGACTTGAATATTTTTGCTGCTATGCAACGTTACAACTCCAGCGAACTTTGGCTCCAGCCACTTCCCTGGCATAGGACTTCCGCTTAGCTACCGGGAAGTCTGTGCTCATCCGAAAGTAGCCCGGTGAAGAGGGTGCCCATTATTCTTGACCCGCGCCTTGCAATTCAGATTTCAGCTCGAACCCGTCGAGCAGCAAGAACAATTTCTGCGCATGCTTCGTAAGCGTCTAGCTCTGCGCCGACGAATCGGATGCCTACGACCTACTGCATGCCAAATACGATGTCCGCCGGGTGAATCACAGTCGGGAATATCGGGCGGCCGACGGCACCACCAACAATCAGGCGGAGAGCTACTTCAGCCGTTTCCGCCGCATGCAACTGGGCCAGTTGCACAAGCTGGCACCGAAGTACCTGGACAACTATGCCAACGAGATTGCCTACCGAGAGGACACCCGGCGCTGGTCCAACGGCGGCATCTTCCTTGACATCGTAGCCAAGTGCGCGCGCACCCTCGTCAGCCGAGACTGGTGCGGATATTGGCAGGGAAACCATCGTCTGGGCGAAGCGCTGGCTCTGTAAGGCACGTTACGGCGTAACGCTGATGGCTAGATCCCAGGCGCTTACGCCACCTTCCAGGTGGCGCCGTGACCGTCGCGGCCGGCCGGCACCAGCGTTGCTGACTGCTCCAGACGGCGAACGACGACGATGGCGTTCTTCTGCATCTGCTCAAGCAACGCCGGCGATCGGTCCATCCCTTTGCGGGCGACCAGCGCCTCACCGATCTGCCGACTGCTGAGCGCGGCGCCGGCGGCATCGCGACAGATCTCCAGAACCATTCGCTGGCATTCGCCGGGCAGAAAGTATCGGTTACGCTCCCGGTGCTGCTTGGGTCGGAGCGTGCGGAGGTCCAAATCCGGGGCGAACAGCTTGAGTGTGGCGTCGAGGTGGGTCAAGTCAGCCGACAACTGCACTATCGCCTTCTTGTGGTGTTCGATGCGCCCGGCCAACTCGCTACGCTTGGCGGTCAGGGCGGTGACGACGTGCGCTTCGGCCATGATATGCCTCTGTCGTTGCAGACAGCGGTATTGTGATCGCTCCCGTCGTCAGAGGCTTGGGGTAGCTGCTACATAATGCCGCAAGTAATGCCGTGTATGGTAGTAAAGAAGAACGAGTTTCTGGAGGGTCTTATTAGATGGCGCTCTCTCTTAATAATCTTGTACGGATACGCATATACCATGTCCGTCGTGACATCAAGGAGCATGATGGGCTTCTTGTACTCGTGAATTAGATAGGCGTGACAAATGACGTTCCAGTTCTGCTTGATAGCCCTGAAATAGTTGTCCTTGTCATGCGAGGTGATTTGGTGACTTCTCATTGCTGGATCCTTTCAGCGCCTTAATGCTGGTTTCCAGAAGATAGTCCGGCAGCGGGGTGCCCACTTAGATACAGCCCGCTTTACGATAAGAATACTTATATCAACAAGTCCACCAAATAAACGGAACGTGTGCAGATAAATTCAGGTGTTATGAATTTTTGATAGCTCAATTATGCTGCTTGATCTTCGAGCTGCTCAGGTCGGCCTTCGATGTAAAGCGTGTCAGGGTCGAAGTCAATTTCTTTTGGCCAGGTGACGGTGCCGTGACTGGCATGTGCCAACTTGAAAAAAACGATTTCGCGTAGCGGCTCAAATGCAGGATAATCAAGATAAGGCTTCATGTCGAAATGGCGAATTTCACCATTTGTAAATGTTAAGCGCAGCGTGTGATCGTCGTTGGCAGCGACTGAGTTAATCCGTGGGTTCATGGTTTTCCTCTAGCGGAGGGGATCTATCTTAACAAGGGGTTCGCCGCGGATTGCGAGCGTCCAGTCAGCCATCAGTTCTTCGCGATGAATTTCGATCCACGCTTGGATGAGGCGTATTTGCCTTGGCGGCATACAACCTTCCAGCAGCTCGCTTTCATCAATCGAAAAAACAGCCTCACTACCAGCATATTCGGCGTGTAAATGAGGCAAGTGATGTCGCTTGGTATCAAGCCAATACATGTATATCAGGATGCCGTAAAACGAACTGACGAGTGGCATAATTAATTCCTTTGCCTATGCGGCCGAAAGCATAGCTCTGAGTTCGTTCTCTGTCTATGTTATTCGAGGGAATTTTCGCGAAACCTTTGATTAATGCGAGCGTTAGCTTTGAAGAAAAACCACCAC
>CAISUK010000286.1 GCA_903888645.1 uncultured Pseudomonadota bacterium
CCGGCGTTGTTCTTTCTCCACGCCCCACAAATGACCATCACCGAACGCGAACATCGCACCATCAAATCACGTGACCACACTCAAATTGTCGCTTCGAACGACCAGTTCGCCAATCGTTCCATCGCTTCCAGTTGCGACCAATCTCATGTTTGGTGTTGTTGCCAATGCCTGGGGAAAGTAACCTGCCGGTGAATATACCGTCAGCGATACGCCCGCTGCCGCCTTTTTCCAAAGAAGGCTGTTGATGGTTGGCGATTCGTAGGTCCTCGCCTCTATATCAAGATGAATGCGCGCCGACAGGATGATATGCATGATGGCGCGAACTGCCTCTTTGCCCTCGTAGATGTGACAACCACTTTCTTCGAACAGCGGAGTGTTGGTGGCCACTGTCACTGAAAATGTCTCGGCGTAAGCCGGTCTGGCTGTCAGGGTACACAGAGTCAAGCACAGCATGGCAAGACGAATGTGCTTTGTTAAAGCGATTTTCATCATCATTCAATAGTCCGCATATTCAATTGCTACAAGATACTTTTGATCTCCGACGTATAAGGACGCAGGCCGGCTTGGTCAGGCAAGGCCACGGGGCAACTTACCGTTGTGCGGCGTCGATGTTTCCAAAATGCAGAATGCTCTCACGTACGTCTTAATTCGTCGAAGTCTTTCTTCATACTGGCAGCCTTGATGAGGAGACTGGATTGAATACCCATGCAACAGGCGACGTAATAACCGGCGCCAAGGAAATCGTGAAGGAGGCCGCGGACACCTTCGAAGACGCAGCTGCGCTTTTTGGCAAGCAAGCGAGGTCCGTCGCGACCAGTTCGATTCGATACGTCGTAAATGAGGCCAGTGCACTTCAAGCTTCCAAGCTTGGTTTGGACTTGCTGACTGAGATCGGTTCGTTAATCGTCTGCCTGACAGTGCTCGTCGTGGTCGCATTGAGGCTGCGCACTTGATTGCAACATTGAAATCACTTTGGAATGGAGAAAATATTGAACGCAAAGACAACTAAGACTGGGATCAAGAAACTCATGACCCAGGCGCGTGCTGGCGATGAGGGCGCAGCCTGCCGTCTCGGTGACGCATACAGAGTCGGCGACGGCGTTGATCAAAGCTGGGAGCAGGCCTTTCATTGGTACACCCTGGGTGCCCGGGCCGGTGATGCCGAAGCGCAGAACAACCTTGGTACGCTCTATCTCGAGGGTTACTACTGCCAGGAAGATAATGTGCAGGCGGTTTACTGGTATCGCAAGAGTGCCGAACAGGGCGCAAACGTTGCCCAATACAATCTTGCCATGCGGTATATCCGTGGAGAAGGCGTCCCGGTCGACTATGCCGAGGCCAAGCACTGGCTGGAAATGTCTGCGGAAAGCGGCTACAGCCGGGCCAACGTCGATCTGGCGATCATGTATCTGCACGGCGAAGGGTGTACGCCCGATATCAAGAAATCCTTGAGCCTGTTTGACAAGGGAACTCTGGACGACGACCCTGACTCACTATACGTGCTGGCCGAAAAACTGCCGGCGCTGGAGCAAATGGCGCTCAACGGTGATCTTGACGACTGGCTTGCCCAGGCTGATCTGTTTTACCATCACCCCACTCTGCCCGATGCCAAGCCGCGGGGCTGGGCCTGGATGCTTTGGGCAGATGCGCGTAAGTCTTCTTTACCGCGCGGTTCGGTTGGCGACGCATGCTGGTTCATCGAAGTCTTTACGGACAGGAGCATGAACGCCAGCACACCTTCGGCTGACAAGGAAAAGGGCTGGGAATTTTTCCAGGCCATGATGCTGGAAGCGGATCAAAGAGTCGCCGGGAAGTCCGCGTCTGATGCACCCAAATCCATCGCGAGCAGCGACACGCAAAGTGCCGACGAGCAAAGACTGACCGCCAGATGGCATGAGGCCTGCGGCCCTGGCGCTCCCGTGGCGCACGCCATCAGCAAGGAATCGCCGGGAGCGGAGCTCATCCTGAATATTGGCGCCGAAGGCGGCGGCATTGACCTGTACGGCAGGCGAGGAGACGGTGACCGTTGGACGTTCTGGTGCGACCTGAACGATTGGACCCCAACGCTCGAAGACGAACCGGCAATACACAAAGTATCAGAGAGTGTGGATTCATGGGATGCCGCAATCGCTGCCCTGAACAAGATCTGCCCACACTGGATCCACCTTTATCCATGCTTTGTCCATCCCCAGTTTCGCGCGCCCCTCCTGCAAGTCGTAGAGCGGCGCCTGATTGTCGATCGACTCGTCGGTAGCCCGAGGGAGACAGAATGATGACTGCCAAATCGCTATCGCGTCTTGAGGCCATCCCGGTCTTCTACGCCGAGACCATGGTTGCCGACTCCGAAAGCTATTCTCCGTCGGCGGCCAAGCCAAAGGCAGTTGTTGCGGCCTGGCAGGAGTTCGGCTTTCCCATGACGCTGAAGGAACCCGTGCCAGCAAGTCTGGAGCAGTTTGAACTCGCCCACGATGAAGTTTATGTCGAGGAGGTCCTTACCTGTGCCACCGAGAATGGGTTTGGCAATCGGTCTCCGGCCGTTGCCAGCTCGCTGCCATACACGAGCGGTGCAATGCTGGCTGCGGCGAGGGAAGCGCTAGGCAATGGCCTGGTGGCTGTCGCTCCCTGTTCGGGTTTTCATCATGCGGGCTATGACCATGGTGGCGGCTATTGCACCTTCAATGGCCTGATGGTGACCGCACTGACTCTGATCGACGAGGGTCTTGTCCGGCGTGTCGGCATTCTCGACCTTGATCAGCACTGGGGCGACGGAACGCAAAACATCATCGACCATCTTGGCGCCAAGGACCGGCTGCGCCACTATCACCCGAGAATGGACGTTCGTGGCACTTACGATGCGGCACGCTTTCTTCGCATGCTGCCGGATACCGTCAGGAAGTTCGGCGATTGCGATATCGTCCTTTATCAGGCCGGTGCCGATCCACATATCGATGATCCGTTAGGCGGATGGCTGACAACCAAACAGTTGCAGACGCGCGATCGCCTGGTCTTCGAAGGGCTTGCTGAGCTTGGCGTCCCTGTCGCATGGAATCTCGCCGGAGGCTACCAGCGGGACAAGACGGGTTCGATCCGGCCGGTACTGCAAATCCATGAAAGCACCATGAAGGAATGCGTGCAGGTGTATGCAACCAAGCCGGGGTAACGCCGGCTTGATCACAACTGCGGCGAAGCTGACCGGCTTCCTCGCCAACCACTACGACGTCGAGCGGACTCAAACAAAAAGGAATCAGAACCATGTGGCTCATTACTCCATTAGGATTTTTCAGCATTGTCCAGAAGCAGGGCGATTCAAGCGCAGGCACCCTTACGATCCGCGCGCGGGCCAAAGGTGATCTCGAAGCCCTGCGCGAGGCCTACCTGCCTTCGCTCGGACCGATTATTGCGAACGCCGGGTCGGACTACCGTTACCGGGCGCAGGCGCTGCGTACAGACGTTGCGCGTGCCATGGGAGAGATTACCCAGGATATCGCCTATGACAATTTCAAGAACGAAGTCCAGATGCGGCAAGGATCGACCCGTGCCAAGATTTACCATAAGGTCTGGGGCGCACTCTACGGCATCGCTGAACCGGAGAAACAGCAGTCATCGCATCCGGCAAACCTGCCGCCGGCCAGGTTGAAACCGGCCTTCGGCGGAGTTCTGCTCGACCAACAGAATCGCGTCCTGTTATGCAAACCACGCAACGAATTCGATGGTTATGCCTGGACATTCCCCAAGGGGCGTCCGCAATCTGGCGAGACGCCCGAACAGACTGCGCTGCGTGAGGTTCTCGAGGAAACCGGATATGATGCGCATATCATTCTTCGGTTCGCGGGCCGCTACGCTGGCGGCACCACGACGACCGAATATTTTCTTATGACGCCCAAGGGCAATTCGCAAGCGTTCGGGCCGGAAATCGAAGCTGTGCGATGGGTGAGCATGGGTGAGGCAGAAAAATTGATTGGCCAGACAGCCAACGACAAGGGGAGGAAGCGGGATTTGAAGGTACTTCGTGATGTTTCCGCTTACCTTCAGCACATTGGCCAGTCACAATCGCGCCAGACTGTCGAGACACAGAAAGGCGTGGATGCCTGCTGCATGGTCAATGGCAAGCTTTCCAACGCCGAAATCTGCGAGCAGATGCTTGAGGATGGGAAAGTGGATCCCGAGGTAACAGCCCAAATGGTAGCGAAGGCCAAGGAAATGGGGTTTTCTGACGAGGATGCGCTGCGTTACTGGGGTTGAATCCGTAAATCCTGGAATCTTGGTCAGGTCAAATGTGAGTTGGGAGAAAATGACGATGGTAAAAAGAGACATTCCCGTTGCGTTGCCCGGCGAATCCGATGACGACTATGACGCCCGTCTGAAGGCGTTGGGCATTACCGACGAAGAATTTGATGAGTGGTTCGAAAGCGAGTTTCCTCTAACTACCGACAAGCATATTGAAATTTCGGTTATCGGCGAGGACGCAACCACAACTGACCTCTTTGGGGTTGAGCACAAGGAAAATACGAGTTTATCCTGCTGCTACAAGATCCTGCAGATGGTCGGCGTACTCCATTCAAGAGGGTACCAGCGAATTCGTATTTTCCCTTATGGGCGTGAAATGTTGTGGCGCTGTGAATTGGCTCCGGCAGATTTGTTCGATCCGGAAAACGGTGCGTGCATGGAATACAGCGTAGAAAATGACGAAGCCGGTTTGATCGCTCGCGTTTCGAATGGCGACGGTTGCCGGCCTTTCGGCTGGAAACGGGATATTTCGCGCTTGTCGCTTCCTCGATTGGCTGATCTTTTCCTGGAGAGATTCCCGTTAATTGCCAGCAGAACCTTGGGTTCTGATTGGGCCTATGCGGGTTGGTATCAGGAAATGTTGCTGCGCACCTCGGCGACGTTAATGCCCATGGCTTTCTATCGTGACGCATATGAAGAGGAAGTTTACATTCCGCTCCGCTTATGGGCCGTTGGTGCGGGGCAAGATAGTCAAATGCCTTCGCCGCCTCTTTACCGCCCCTGATTATTTCAGCAAGCTGAAATGCGTTTCCTGCATACCGCCGACTGGCACCTTGGCCGCGTTTATCATGGCCTTTCTCTTCTCGAAGACCAGTCGAACTTGCTCGATCAGTTCGTTGAACTGCTGCGGAACACCAAGCCGGACGCCGTGCTCATCGCCGGCGACATTTACGATCGATCGGTTCCGCCGGCTGATGCCGTGCGCTTGCTAGACGAAACGCTCACCCGCATCGTCATCGGCGAAAAGACCAAAGTCATTCTGATTGCCGGAAACCACGACGGTCCGGATCGCCTGGGCTTTGGCTCCCGCCTGTTATCGGAAGCCGGTCTTACCGTTCGCGGCATGCCGGGCAAAGATGTGGAGCCGGTTATCCTGACCGACCAGCATGGTGAAGTCGCAATCTACCCGCTGCCCTATGCCGAACCGTCGCTGGTGCGTCAATTGCTCGATAGCGAAGAGATCACCGATCACAATGCCGGGCTTGCCGCGCAGATGGCTCGGTTGCGCGCCACCCACCAGTCTGCGCGTCGGGCCATCGTCGTGGCGCATGCCTTTGTCCAGGGTGGCTCGGTCAGTGAATCGGAACGACCGCTGTCAGTCGGCGGTAGCGGAAGCGTCGGGGTGGATGTTTTCGAAGGCATGGACTTTGTCGCCCTTGGGCATCTGCATCGTCCCCAAACCGTTGGCGAGCCGCGCATCCACTATTCCGGTTCGTTGATGAAATACTCGTTCAACGAGGCTGATCAGCCCAAGAGCATCTCTCTGGTCGAACTCGACGGTGAAGGACAGGTAAGCATCGAGCGCATAACCTTGACCCCGCGCCGCGACCTGCGCATTCTGGAAGGCCACCTGCAAGAGTTGATCGATGCCGGTGCGGCCGACCCAGGCCGGGAAGACTATGTCATGGCACGACTGGCGGATACCGGCGCATTGCTGGACGCCATGAGCAAGCTGCGCACGGCCTACCCCAATGCGCTTGCCATCGAACGCATCCAGAGCGAGGGCAGCGCAGCCGGCCTCGATCCCGGGCAAGATCATCGCAAGATAGGCATACAGGAACTGTTCTCGGGTTTCTTTGAAGACATGACCGGCAACGCACTCGACGAAGACGCCTTGAAACTGCTTGTCAGCGAAATTTCTGCCATCGATCGAGGTGAGCGCGAGGTGATTGCTTGAAGCCCCGCTTGCTAACCCTGCAAGCCTTCGGCCCCTTCGCCGGGCGCGAAGAAATCGACTTTACCAAGCTGCCCTCCGATGCACTTTTTCTGATCTACGGCCCAACCGGAGCGGGCAAGTCCACTCTGCTCGATGGCATCTGCTTTGCCCTTTACGGCGAGACTTCAGGTGACGAGCGCCTGCCCAGGGAGATGCGTAGCCACCACGCCGCCGACAACGTGCAGACCGAGGTCGAGCTCGAATTCGATCTTGGTGCCAAGCGCTATCGTGTCAAACGGGTTCCCGAGCAGGAACGCGCCGCCAGCACCGGCACAGCCAGGGCGATAAAGGTACCGACCAAGGCAGAACTCAGCGAATGGAACGGTACCGAATGGAATCTTCTGGCCACCAAGGCCACCGACGTTTCGACCCGTATAGCAACTCTGCTTGGCTTCGAGGCCGACCAGTTTCGCCAAGTCATCATGCTGCCGCAAGGGCAATTCCGGCGCTTGCTTTCGGCAGACTCCAAAGATCGAGAAAAGATTCTGGAGATGTTATTCGCCACGGAGAACTACAAGCGCCTGCAGGACCGCCTGCAAGCCTCGGCGCTCGCCCTCAAAGGGCGCTCCATTGATGCCGAGAACAAGCGTACGACGCTGCTGCAACAGGCGGAAGTGGACAGCGAAGATGCCTTGTTACAACTGATTGCCGAAGCCGGGCAGGCCCTTGACGCACTTGCCGCCGAAGCCGGCGAGCGGCGCATTGAAGCGGAGGCCATGCAGCAACTGCTTTCGGCAGGCGAAGCTCTGGCGACAAAGTTCAATGAACGGGATTCAGCACAAACGTCTCTTCTGCAGCTCAAGTCTGCTGACGCCACCATTGCCACCGAGCGACTGCGCTACGACCTCGCCTTGCGAGCGCAAAACGTCGTTCCCGCGTGGACCAGCGTTAACGATGGCCGAGATCAAGAAAAAAATGGTCTTGAAAAGGTCACCCAGGCCACCGCCGACACCGACAAGGCGGCGAAAGCAATGGCGGCAGCCACTACGAGCCTGTATGCCGAGGAACTAAAAGCGCCAGAGCGTGAAACCGCAGCCCGTGAAATCACCCGATTGGAGGAATTCCGCGATGCCGTCGTTCGGCTCAATCAAGCCGAGGTGGAACGAAAAGCGGCTGTCGGGCGTCGCGAAACCGCGTTGGCAGAAGTAGGCAAGCTAGAACTACAGGTCAAGACGCAATCGGAGCACCGTCTCTCTCAATCCCATGAGATTGAACTGCTGACGCCAATCGCAGCTCGTGCCGAAGCACTGAAACTTGAGGTTGTGCGTCAGGAGCAGCACATCAAGACCCTGCGTCAGATCGCCGCCAGCGAATCCAGCATCGGCAAGCTATGCGGCGAAGCCAAGCAATACCAGACTACGTTGATGGCGGCGCGCAGCCTTTTGGAAACGGCACGTCAGGCTTACAGCGCCCTCGACACGGATTGGCGCGCCGGCCAAGCTGCCGTGCTGGCAGGTTATTTGGCAGACGAGACTCCCTGTCCTGTATGCGGCAGCCATGACCATCCTCATCCCGCCGTGGGAGGCGCGGAAACGCCGTCAGAAGGTCAACTGAAGATCGCCGCCGATCAAGTCAGCAAAGCCGAGGCTGCCATCGAGAAGGCACGCCAGGCAGAACAGGCCAGCGCACAAAAACTAGCCGCCGCCGAGGCCACGCTAACCACCTTGCGCAGCGCGTTGAGTACGATGGCGGATGGCGTTGTTTCAACTATTTCAGGCGCCGAGGCTGCGCTATCGGAACTCAGTTCCGAACGCGATCAAGCGCTCAAAGCGGTTGTCTCGTTGGCTGCCGTCCGAGCAAGTCTTCTTACTTGCGAACAGCAACTTGGTGCCGCCCAGAAGTCCCTGGATACGGCACGCGCCATCGTCGCCGAGGCAGCAGCCAAGGCGGCAGCGGCTGAAAGTATCTGGACTGAAAGAGCTGCACTGGTCCCCGAGCATCTGCGGGATCCCGTCGCACTCGAAAAGAGTTTGGCGCAGGCAAAGGCACTCCACGAATCTCTAGCCAAACGGTACAAGCTGGCGCAGGAAACCAAGCAGGTAGCCCAGAACGCGCACGCTGGTGCCGTCGCCACACTCAATGCCTTGCAGCAAGCCGCTGATGGAAACCATAGCCGCCTGCTGGCGGCACAAGATGTCTTGCTCGAAACCTTGGCTCGATATGGCTTCCACGATGAAAGTGCTTTCCTGGCTGCGCGGCTGACCGCGGAAGCCATCACCGCATCAGCTAACAAGATTCAGAAGCATGACCAAGCCTTGGCCGCTGCTCGCGAGCGTGTCGCACGTGCCGAAGCGGCAGTAGGTGACGCTCAGCCACCGAACCTGGTGGATTTGACGTCCAGCCTCGCTACGGCAAAAAACCAGCTTGAGGCTGTGCTTGCGAATCAAACCACGCTCAAGGCGAAAATCGACGAAAGAAAGCGCACAGCAGAAATGCTGGCGCAGATTCGCGTTGAACTCGGCGACATTGCCTCCCGCTACAAGGTCATGGGCCAACTGGCGGACATCGCCAATGGCAAGAACGGCGCCAATCTCACCTTCCAGCGCTATGTGCTGGCGGCGTTGCTCGACGATGTGCTGCGCCAGGCATCGCAACGTCTCAAAAAAATGACCAGCAACCGCTACACGCTGCAACGCTTCAAGGACGTAAGCGACAGACGGCGCGCTGCTGGGCTGGACATTGAAGTGTTCGATGAACAAACCGGCACTGCCCGCTCGGCCAACACGCTTTCTGGCGGCGAAGGCTTCATGGCCTCCTTATCGCTGGCGTTGGGATTGTCCGATGTCGTTCAGAGTTACGCCGGCGGCATCCAGCTCGACACACTCTTCATTGATGAAGGCTTCGGCACTCTTGATCCGGAATCGCTCGACATGGCCATGAAAGCCTTGATCGAATTGCAGCAGAAGGGGCGCTTGGTGGGTATCATTTCGCATGTAGATGAACTGAAGCAGCAACTTGAACATGGCATCGAAATTCGCTTCGCGGCGGGTGGCAGCAGTGTTCGAGTGGGTGCGATAGCCGGACATTGACGCGCAATGACAAGACTCCCCTCATGGAATTGAGCACCACCGACGGCTACCGCGATCTGATCGAGCAGATTTCGCATACTTACACCCAGGGCCGGGTTCGTGCGGTGCATGCGGTCAACGCCCAACTCATCGAAACCTACTGGCAGGTCGGGCAGCATATCGTCGAATTCGAACAGGGCGGCAAAATCCGCGCCGACTACGGCAAGGCGCTCATCAGTAGCCTGGCCACCGACCTGGGTCTGCGCCACGGCAAGGGCTTCAGTCGCAGCAATCTGATCCGCATCCGCCAGTTTTATCTGGCTTACCCAAAAGGTGCGACGCTGTCGCACCTATTCAGCTGGTCGCATATTGTCGAATTGCTGAAAATCGACGATCCTCTGGAGCGTAGCTTTTACGAGCAGCAGACCGAGCGCGAACGTTGGTCGGTGCGGGAACTGGTCAGGCAGAAAGAAAGCGCCCTGTTCCTGCGTCTGGCTGCCAGCAAGGACAAGACCGGTATCCTGCAACTCGCTGCGCAAGGCCAAATCGTCGAACGGCCCGCCGACCTCCTGCGCGAGCCGTATGTCTTCGAGTTTCTAAAGATTCCAGAACCCTGGCAGGTATCGGAAACCCAGCTTGAGACGCTACTCTGCAACCACCTCCAGCAGTTTCTGCTGGAACTGGGCAAAGGCTTCACCTTCGTCGGCCGGCAGCACCGCGTCACCATCAACAACACCCACTACAAGGTCGATCTGGTTTTCTACCACCGCATTCTGCGCTGCTTCGTACTCATCGACATCAAGATCGGCGATGTGCAGCACCACGATATTGGCCAGATGAACCTCTATCTGGGCTACTTCGCCAACGAAGAGAACATTGATGGCGACAACCCACCCATCGGCATCATCCTTAGCCGCAACAAGGACGAGTTGCTGGTGGAATACGCCACCTACCAGATGAACAGCCAGCTCTTCGTGCAGAAATACCAACTCTACCTCCCTGATCGCGAGGAACTGCGCCGCGAGTTGGAGCTGACCTTGAGGGAGGCGGAATCGTGAGCATCAACGTACTGAGCGCCGTACCGCCAGCACCGACTTTTCAGCTGGTCGGGTGTTTGTGGGTTATCCCACAATATTTCTGACATAGCTAATCGAGGCCTTTGTGCAAACTTACTCCCCCCTGTTTACCGATGGCTTTTTTCGTGGCGCTTTTGCCGACGAGTATGTCATTTTCAAGGATGGTGTCGACTCCGAACTATTCAATCGCCTCAAGCATTGGCATGCCCGACAAACTAATAACGAAACCAGTGAAGAGCAGAACTTTGTGCGCTGCTTCTTTCAAGACACATGGGGCTATGTGTCGAACGGTTCGCCAGGAAATATTCCTGGCTACCAACTCCTCCCGCAATATGGTATTGCAGGAGCAGGTCAAGGCGGAGGGAAGGGCAAAGCTGACTTGGCAATTGCTTGGTTTAACCGACCCGATTACCCTGATACGCTGCAAGTCGCTTGCGAATTCAAGGACATTCGTTCCAACCTTGACGCTCAGCAAAATCGCAAGGGGAACAATCGATCACCAGTGACGCAATGTCGCGACTACCTCAGGGAGGCTCGCGCTGGCCTGATTGGGAACGAGCCTATTCAGCCACAATGGGCCATTGTCACTGACATGAACGAATTCCGCCTTTACCATTGGGGGCGGATGCCGGGGCAGTATCAACGTTTCGTCGTCTCCGAACTTATAGAGGACAACGAACACGCCAGTGTCCAACGGTTTTTCTTCTGGCGACTTTTTCAGTCTGATTTGTTGTTGACGCTCGGTGGGCCCTCTAGGCTAGAAAGAATGCTCGGAGAACAGTGGCTTCATGAGAAGAATCTCGAAGCACACTTCTATCGTGACTATCAGGCCTTCCGAGAAAAGCTCTATCGCGCACTAGTTACTCACAATCCTGAGTTTCCCGGCACCCGCGGTGACCTTGTACGTTTGTCGCAACGGATCGTTGACCGTCTGATTTTCATCCTCTACTGCGAGGACATGGGCAAGTCGCTCGACTTCCCACACAACCTGCTACGCGACATCTTGAGCAAACTGGCTGAGCCAGAGTTCTACCAAGGGAACGACAGTAGTGCATGGGACAAGCTGCGCCAACTTTTCCGTTCGATGGCTAACGGCACGCCATTTGCCAACCGACCGATAAACCGGTTCAACGGCGGACTTTTTGTCGCTGACCCCGTACTCGACAGTCTTATGTTGCCAACTGAGGTCTTCTGCGCACCTGGTCAAAATACAGCGCCGGAATGCGCTAAAGACACCTTGCTTTACCTATCGGCGTGCTACAACTTTGGTCTAACAGGTGATGGCGATCACACGATAACCTTGCTCACGCTCGGCCGTATTTTTGAGCAGTCGATTACTGAACTGGAAATTCGTGTTGCTGAAGAGGATCAGCGCCCATCGTTAGGCAAACTCTCTAAGCGAAAGCGTGATGGGGTTTACTACACTCCAGAGTGGGTAACCCGCTTCATTGTCGAGCAGACTTTGGGGCGAAGGTTGGACGACATTAAGGCCGAAGTAGCGTGGAAGGATGGCGACTATCTGACCGACGACCAGATCGCTAATCAGACTACTGGTTACCATAACTACTTGCGTGGACTCATGAAGTACCGTGAACGACTTGAGGCAATTCGTATTGTCGATCCCGCCTGTGGCTCAGGTGCCTTCCTGATCCAAGCGCTAGAGTATCTGCTTGCAGAGCGCCGCCGTGTGTCCGAACTCTACAACCAGCTTACTCGACAAGCGGCATTATTCGATGACGATCAAAACGTGCGCGCAATTTTGGCAAAAAATATCTTCGGCGTGGACATCAATCCGGAGTCGGTGGAGATAACAAAGCTTGCGCTTTGGCTGCATACAGCTGTACCGGGCGCTCCACTGACCACGCTCGACGCCAATATCCGTTGTGGCAACAGCCTTGTCGGGCCGGAAATCTACACCTGGAAGCAAGACCTCCTCACCCAGCTCGACGCTGATGAACAGGAGCGTATCAACGCCTTCGACTGGCAGGTAGCGTTCCCTGACGTTTTCGCAGTAGGCGGTTTTGACTGCGTAGTGGGTAATCCGCCGTACGTCAAGCTACAGAACTTTCGTCGCATTGAAGCGCATGCAGCCGACTTCCTGTTAACTGCTGATCGTGCTGATGGCAATCCGTACTACCTCAGTACGCGCACGGGTAATTTTGACCTCTACTTGCCTTTCATTGAGAAAGGCTTGACTCTGCTTAATCCTGACGGGCGCATGGGATATATCGCTCCTTCGGTCTGGCTGAAAAACGAGTATGGCCAAGGTTTGCGCGCATTGGTGAAAGGCTCGGGCCAACTCGACCGCTGGGTGGACTTCGCCAGCTACATGGTTTTCGATGAGGCCATTGTCTACACCGCTCTACAATTTTTTACTGCCCGAGCGAACACGGTGGTGCGCTTTGCATATTCGCCCGATGGTTCAGTCAACGCCGCCGACTGGGACAACCCCGACTTTCGGTTGGACTATGCAGAGCTACCCGTCGCCGAAAAAGCGTGGAATCTGCTGCCGGAAACTGATCGGAAGCTGATGGCAAAGCTCTACGCCGGAGAGCAAACGCTCGGTTCGGTCGCACAGGGCATCATGGTGGGCATCCAGACCAGCGCCGATCACATTTACCACCTTACCCGTATCGGCACCGATCTGTATCGCACGCAATCTGGACAAGAAATAGCGATTGAAGATACCTTGATGAAACCTCTGGTTTCCGGCCCAGAAGCTGAACGTTACGCGATCCCGCGCACCGATACCTATCTATTGTTTCCTTACTACATCGAGCCACGCGACGATGGTAGGGCAGATACTCGCTTGTATAGCGCAGCGGAGATGGCCGCACTCTTTTCGCAGGGATGGTCTTACCTTAGGCAACATGAACAACTACTACGCCAACGCGAATCGTCTGCCTTCGATGACGATGCTTGGTATCGCTTCGGGCGTAACCAGAACCTCGACAAGCAGCACTTGGCGAAACTCATCGTACCCCGGTTAGTGCAGACGTTATTTGCGTCGTTTGATGAAGACGGTCAGTTCTGTTTGGACAATGTTGATGCAGGGGGTATCGTCGTTCGTGATGCCGAAGAGGGTTACTTTCTTGCCGGGCTTCTAAACGCTGATGTCCTTACTTGGGTTTTCTTGAGGCTCTCCAAACCGTTTCAGAACGGATACTACTCGGCCAACAAACAGTTCATTGCCCCGCTGCCAATCCCTGTCGTTAGCGATGATGTTCGAAAAGAAATCGGCGACCTAGCCAAGACTTTGCAGGATCAGCATACTGCCTATAGAGACAAGACTTTGCTGCTCGAAAAACGTTTTGAGGCTTGTCAGTGGCATTTGCATAAAGAGTCTGCACTTTGGCCAGGGCTTCCAACTGCCACCACACTCCGTGCCCATGCGCCTAGTCGATTGACCCCAAGAGAAGCGATCTCGTGGGCAAGGACAGAACATAAGCTAAGTGTTATTGGCGCCAAAAACCCATTTCTTGCTCGCCTTGTCGTGGCCGAAAAGCTTGGAATCGACCAATCTGCTCTCAGCGAAGGCGAACTGAGTCTAATTGGAGACGGTTCGACTCTGCTGACCGGCATCTTTTTTGATCCAGAAGCTACTCTGCGCCACTATTGGTGGCAAAAAATAGTTCGCGACAGCGGAAATCGAAATGCTCTATTCCGTGAGCTCCTGAAAGAGCCTGTTACCGACAACATCGCACTTCGTGACCAGATCGCAACATTATCTGGTCAGCTCGATCTGTTGCAAATAGACATTTCGGCTGGCGAGGCTCGGATGAATAAGCTGGTCGCAGACGCTTTCGGACTGACGGTCGTTGAAATTGAATTTATCGCTAACGACCCCAGAAGTGCCTGGCGATAAGTGCTTCACCAATACGCCACCCTTGATCGCATTAATCATGACATTGCTTTACAACACTCATCGGGAGGTCATATGAAAATGCTAGAAATCGCCGATATATCCGACTATTTAGACAGGTTGGCAAACTCGAGCCTTGTAAGTGAGGACGTTTCGGCAGCTTGTACTCAGGCTGCCACGATGCTCCGTGACATGCGAGGCATCATCATGTCAGTCGATATTCCGGCAGAAACGCGGATCGAAAAATTACGCGAGATATTGACGGAACATCAAGAAGGCTAGCCGAGGCCAATCAGGAGCGAAACACCTATGACATTTCTGGAAGATAGAGCGCTATCGATCAGCAAGCTGTTTGATCAGATCAATCATGACAAAGATTCAGTAATTCTTTGCGCTACGAATCGCCTCGCACGCAACCTGCGCATCACCTTCGGCCAACATCAAATTGATCGCGGTGCGACGCTTTGGCGAACGCCACAGGCAACAACTATCGATGCCTGGCTGAGTAGCATTGGCGAGCAGATTTCACTTCTGGGGGAAATCCCCATCGACCTGATTCCCGACCGGGTACTGTCGCCCTTTCAGGAATGCCTAGTCTGGAAGCAGTCGATTGAGACCGTCGGCAGCGATGACCCAGCTCTACCACTTTTCGATCTGCACAGTCTCGCCAAGACCGCGACCGAAGCGCATGCGCTGATCAACACTTGGCATCTGCGGATAACGGACGATGCCGGATCGGAGGAAACGCAACAATTCATCGGCTGGCGCAAGCGATTCAATGCCACTTGCCAGAAGAATGGATGGGCCGATGTCATGGACTATCAAAAACGCGTCTTTGACTGGCTTGAAAGAGGTGCCGGGACGTTGCCGTCGCGCGTGATCTTTGCCGGGTTCGATACGTTATCTCCGCACCTGATCCAGTTGCAGGCGGTGCTGGCGAAGCGGGGCGTGGAGATACTGAATCTCGAGTTCTCGACTACTGTCGCCCGCACCACACGTGTCATCGCCTGCGACGATGCCGAAGCGGAGTGTCGGGCCGCCGGGGTCTGGGCAAGGAAAATGCTGGATGCCAAGCCTGCCGCGCGAATCGGTATCGTGGTGGCGGACCTCGAAGCACGGCGCGCGACGATTGTTCCCATTCTGGAAGAAGCCCTGAATCGCGCGGCGCTTTCGCGTGCCGACGACGCATCACCCTCGCAGTACAACGTGTCACTGGGGTTGCCGCTGACTCGTTATGCCATGGTGCGAACAGCCTTGTCACTGCTACGACTGTTGGGGAGTGGGCAGGGTCTTCCGCTGACCGAATTTGGTGACCTGCTGCGTATGCCGTATTGGTCGGACGATCAGGCCGAGGCTGACATGCGTGCTCTTGTCGATGCGAAGTTGCGCGAAAGGCCGGGACAGAATCTAGGGATCAATACCGTGCTGCGGGTAGCGAAGCCACTCTGTAACGGTGGCGATAGCAAGCTGCTTCATCACCTGGGCTTGCTCAGAGATGCTCAGCAGAAGATTGCTAAATTCAGAAAGCCCGGCGAGTGGGCAATCTTCTTTCGCGAAACCCTGGGCAAAGTCGGCTGGCCGGGTGAGCGCGCATTGTCTTCCACCGAATTTCAGACCCGCGCAGCTTTCCTTGAAACCCTGGATGCGTTTGCAGAACTGGATATTTTTCTTGGCGCCATTACCGTTACCTCGGCGACCACCGAATTCGCGCGTCTGTGCAAGGAAAAGATATTCCAGCCCAAGACGGTTGGCCAGCCCGCAGTTCAATTGCTTGGGCTGCTTGAGGCCAAGGGTGCCGAATTCGATGCGCTGTGGGTCATGGGGATGAACGATCAGCACTGGCCGCCACCCGCACGACCCAATCCGTTGCTGTCGGCGGAATTGCAGCGCCATTTTCGAACACCGGGATCGTCGGCAGAGGTACAAGCCGAATTTGCCCGCGATATCCATCATCGGCTGTTGCACAGCGCACCGGACGTCACGTTCAGCTTTGCGAAGAAAGATGGCGAGCGTGAATTGCGGCCGAGCCCCTTGATCGACGGCATTCCTGTGGAAGAGCAGTCATCCCGGCCGAAACTGATGCTGGCTTCACCATTGTTCGGCCATGTGGATTCGCAAGACTGCGATAAGGCCGCCTTTGAATACCTCGACGATCATCTGGCCCCGCCATTAGTCGAGGGAGAAAAGGTTTCCGGAGGCAGCGGCCTTTTGAAGGCACAGGCCATTTGTCCGGCATGGGCGTTTTATCGTTACCGGCTGGGTGCCAAGAAACTGGAGACCCCGACTGAAGGGCTGGATGCCAGCCGTCGTGGCACAGTGGTGCATTCAATGCTGGAAGCATTCTGGACGTCGGTTAAGGATTTGGCTACCTTGCAGGCAATGACGGACGAGCAGCTCCGGTCGGCAATAACCGATGCCGTGGAAGTGTCCCTCAAAATATTCGAGACCGGAATGGGCGAATCCCTGGCGCCGACATTCCGTCAACTGGAAGCACGGCGTCTTCAGCGGCTTTGCGCCCAATGGCTGGCCGTCGAGCAGTGGAACCCGGAAACCGAGGAAGGCCGGGCGGACTTCAAGGTCATTGCCTGCGAACAGAAACATACGGTAGCTCTTGGGCATCTGCGCATCAATCTGGTCATCGACCGGATCGACGAATTGGTCGAGGATGGACGGCGTATCGTGCTGGATTACAAGACCGGGACTGTCGATGCGGCGAGCTGGAGCCAGGAGCGGCTGACCGAGCCCCAGTTGCCCCTTTACGCTTCGATCGTGCTGGCCGGGCCTGACCAGCCGCAGGTCGCGGCCGTTGCTTTTGCCAAGGTACGACTCGGTGAATGTCAGTTCAAGGGAGTGGCGGCCGAAGGCTACGTGCTCCCCGGTGTGAGCGGACTGCGCCCACCGCCATCGGATCCCGATGAACTTGAAGAGTTGCCATCCGAAGGCGGTGGCGCACCCGACGCAGCCCTTGTTTCGGCCGCTGCCGCCCTCCCTGCGCAAGGCGACGAAATTCCCGCCGTCGACAAATGGCAAGAGCTGCTCGATCAATGGAAGGAACGCGTGGAAGCCATTGCCGAAGAGATACATCGTGGCGAAGCTGCGGTCCGTTTTGAAGACTTCAAGGATTTGCGCTATTGCGATGTTCTGCCGTTGTTGCGGGTGACAGAACGCAAAGAGCAGTTCGACCAAATGGAGGCGCAGCTATGAGTGATTGCGCCGCGAACGACAAAGGCATTGATCTGAAACAGCAGGATTCGGCCAATCGATTGGTGGCACTCGATCTTGACCGATCCTTCATCGTCCAGGCACCGGCGGGTGCTGGCAAGACGGAATTGCTGACACAACGCTTCCTCGGCTTGCTGTCACGAGTCGAGAACCCAGAGGAAATTATCGCCATCACGTTTACCCGCAAGGCCGCGGCGGAGATGCGTAATCGCATCCTCAGTCGGCTTGAAACAGCGGCGAATCCAGAGCCCAATTCGGATCACGAGCGGCAAAGCTGGAAGCTGGCTCAAGCTGCAATGCGAAACGACCAGCAGCGCGGCTGGGGGATTCTCAAGAACCCGGATCGATTGCGCATCACCACGATTGATTCGCTGTGCGCCAGCCTGGTGCGCCAGATGCCGTACATGAGCCAATTTGGCGGCACGCCAAAAATTGCCGAGAAGCCGAAAATCCACTATGAAGAGGCAGCGCGCCGTACCTTGCTGGCAGTGGAGGAAGCGCCAGCGGTGGCAAAGGCGCTGGGCTACCTTGATAACGACGCTGGCAAGTTGCAACAACTCTTGGTGGCCATGCTGGCCTTTCGCGACCAGTGGCTGGTCCATATTCCCCGCTTGATGACGGGCGGCGACGAAGATCTGAAGGCCGTACTGCGAGAAACCCTCACGGATGGTTTGCGCCGGCTAGTCGAGCGCGATCTTGCTGCCGCAGCCGCATTGCTGAATGAAATTCAGACGGCGGAACTGATGGCGGCGTCTCGCTATGCCGTCGACTGCGCATCGTTGGGTACCGATCCAATTTTCGCGCTAATCCAGCCCCTCGGTGACTGGGATGCTCCTCTCACTGGCGTCGCGGACGATTTGCCGCGCTGGCAAGCGCTGGCTGCAATGCTACTGATCAAGTCAGGCAGAAGAACGCCGCGCAAGACGTTTGGCAAGGATGTCGGACTGCCGACCGAGAAGGAGGCGCCGGACGCCAAGACCCTAAAGTTGCACAAGGCATCGCTCAAGGCCGCAGCCGACTATCTAGGGGCAAACGAGAAGGCCTGGCTGGCGCTACTGGCGACTGCGATTTGCCCGGCGCCCGTGTATGCCGAAGCCGATCTGGCGACCATCGAGGCGTTCGTCGAAGTTCTCATCACGGCTTACGGGCACTTGTGGTTGGTTTTTCAGGAGGCAGGCGAAACGGATTTTGTCGAAGTGGCTGGCAAGGCACTCAAGGCGCTCGGAGCTGAAGGTGAACCCAGCGATCTGGCCCTGAAGCTGGACTATTCGCTGAGCCACCTATTGGTCGACGAATTCCAGGACACCAATCACCACCAGATCAGTTTGCTCGAAAGGCTGATCGCGGGCTGGACAGCACAGGATGGCCGGACGCTGTTCGTGGTGGGCGATCCGATGCAATCGATCTATCGATTTCGCAAGGCCGACGTGGGGCTGTTCCTCCGCACTTGGGCACAAGGGATCGGCGAAATCAAGCTGCACCCACTCAAGCTCTATCGCAACAACCGCTCGGTGCCGAATGTCATTGATTGGATCAATGCGTCATTCCCAACCATCTTTCCGGAAGTCGTCGATCCTGAACGCGGCATGGTCACCTACTCACCGGCCATTGCCACTAAATCGGAGCCCGAAGCCACTATAGAAAGCGGTACTTTCCTGCACCCCATCATCATTGGTGTCGGCGCGAATGCCGACCTTGATCTGGAGAACGGTCAAGACGAAGCGGACGATGGCCCCGTCGATCCGAATAGTGAGCCGGCCGAGGACGGAGATGAACTTGAGGCAAAGGAAATCCTCAGCATCATCGATAGCGAGTGGCAAGTTGATAGCGGGCGTGACATCGCCATCCTCGTCCGGGCCCGAACTCATTTGGCACCGCTGGTGGCGGAAATCCGCCGCAGCAAACCCACCTTGCGCTACGAGGCGGTGGAGATCGAAAGTCTGGCAGAGCGCCAGCCGGTTCAGGATTTGATGGCGCTCACACGCGCCATCTCCCACC
The DNA here is from genome assembly GCA_903888645.1 of uncultured Pseudomonadota bacterium. Taxonomy (GTDB): domain Bacteria; phylum Pseudomonadota; class Gammaproteobacteria; order Burkholderiales; family Rhodocyclaceae; genus CAISUK01. The sequence goes on from CAISUK010000286.1 coordinate 19,390, forward strand.
GTGGTGACCGCGTGAACTGGCTCGCCATTTTGCGTGCGCCGTGGTGTGGGCTGACCCTTGAGGACTTGTTTCTTCTGGCACAGCCCGAAAGTGCAGGGGTAGGGGATACCGCCCCACGTGCCTCGCTGCCGACAGTGTGGTCGTTGATGCAGGATGAATCGCGTTTCGCCAAATTATCCGCAGAGGGTCAGCGCCGTTTGCAGCATGCGCGCGAAGCACTGCGAGATGTCGTTGCATACCCTGGACGCGTTTCACTGCGTCGGCAGGTCGAGAGTGTCTGGCTGCGGCTTGGTGGAAACAATTGCGTCGGATCGCAATCCGATGTGGAGGATGTTGGCGGCTTCTTCCGCTTGCTCGACAAACTTGACGCCACCGGCCGTTTCGATCTGGATCGTCTGGAGGCCGAGATCAAGGATCTGTTCGCTGCGCCAAGTACCGACAAGCGTGCCGGCAAGCTCAAATTTATGACCGTGCACAAGGCCAAGGGATTGGAGTTCGACACGGTGATTCTGCCTGGCCTGCATCGCAGAGCCGGACGGGACGAAGCAAAGCTGCTGCTGTGGGAAGGAACCAACGACGACGCGGGCAACAACCATCTCGTTGTCGCGCCCTACAAGCGGGTAGTGGAGGACGAATCAGTTGATGAAACGATTGATGAGGCCGCCGGATTGGAAAACAGCCAGGCCATTCGAACCTACATCACCAAACTGGAGAAAGCCAGGCTGGACCAGGAAAATCGTCGCGTTCTCTATGTGGCCACGACCAGGGCAATACGTTCTCTACATTTACTGGGCATTGCCAAGGCAAAACGCAACAAGAAAACTGGCACCTACGAAACCGCCAAACCATCGACAGGGACACCGCTCGCGATACTTTGGCCGACAGTATCGGCACGCTTTGAGGAAGAGATCCAAAAGCAAATCGAACTTCGTGCCGCGGCGCAGGGGGATTCGAAGGATCAAGAACAGCGCCTCGATATCTCAGAATTTATTCCCCGACTGAAGCGTCTGCGAGGAGAAGCCTTGCCTGCGCCAGCACCCGCCGGTGAAGTAGTAGCGGAGGTATCTGGCATTTCCGAGATTGGTTCCCTGATTGGTTCCCTTTATCACGCTGAGTCGAACCTTGCTCCTCACGTGGGGACCTTGGTGCATCGTTACCTGGAACTGATCGCCGCGCAGGATTTGGCCCAGTGGGACAAGGCACGCGTACACGCGATGCGGCCGCTTTTCGAGAAATGGCTGACTCAACAAGGCCATGAAGATTCGGAGGTCCGAGAGGGAGCGGAACGGGTGGAGCGAGCGCTCGTCAATGCAGTTTCCGATCCTGAGGGCAGATGGATTTTACAAGCGCGAGAACAAGCCGCCAGCGAAATGGCGATTACCAGCTTCGATGGCGATGCCATGCGCAACAACATCGTTGATCGCACCTTTGTTGAAAATGGCGAACGATGGATTATTGACTACAAGACCGGCCAACATACCGGCGGAAACGTGGACGCGTTCATTGCCGCAAAGCGAGACGAATATGCAGAGCAACTGGAACGCTATGCCCGTCTCTTCGAACAAGACGGGCTGCCCGTCAGAAAGGCGATTTATTTTGTGGACTTGAATCGATTTGAAAAATTGTGAACGCAAGGCTCACTTCAATATTTCCGACCAAGCGACTTTCTTGGTGATGCGCGTGCCGGTCGGCGTTACGTTTCCACCGATGATTTTTCCGTCAGCCTCGTGCACCAGGACGACCAGCTTGCCGGATGACGTGACCGCCACCGTTGGCGAAGACGCGTAGGAGTTGGCCAGCACCTTGCTCGCCCAAGGTGTGGTCCCGATGGGAAAATAGCTGCTGTTCAGTTGGCCGCCGTTGGTGTAGTCAATCATGTACAAATACGACATGGCCCCATGGCAGCCCTGCGTCTGGTCTGGGTCGTTGGTTGTGATACTGACTACCCCGTAGGCCAGACTCATGTCCGTATTGACCATTTGTCCGGCTGGAAGATCGAAGTACCAGCCTTTCCTGGTTCCCCAGTCGACAGCCACGGCGGTAGATGTTCCGACGCTCCCGGCCCCGACCGTAATTGTCTGAGGCTGCAGGACGCTGCGCAGGCTGGAGATCGTCGAGCCGTCCATGGGGTCGGCAATGCCATAGACCGTCTGCGGATTGTTGTTGGTCAAGTCAGTGAGTTCGAGAAGTTTGCCGGTTCCGACCATGACCAAACGCTTGCCGCCAACCAGACCGAGTTCCGGGGCAGACGTAATCGGCTGAATTTTGCCGGTAGCATCTTTCAACGTCGTCAGCTTCGAGACCGACCAATTGCCTGGATTGGAACTCGTCAGGTCGAACCGCCAAAGGTCTCCGTTCAAATCGCCGCTATAGACGACGTCAGACAATTGACCGGTGCCGTTCGCTGACATCGACGTATAGGCTGCAATCTGGGCCAGACCGGATGGATTCGCGGGTGTTCCGCTACCCGTCGTCAAGTCCTTGATCATGGTGCCGGTCATGGGATTGACCACGAACAAATGGCCCAGACCATCGGCATTGTTATACCCGGAGGTCAGCAGCGCCACGGAACCATAGGCTGTATTGGTGATGATGGGCTTGCCATAGGTGTAACCCATGTTGGCATCCTTGTACTCCCAGAGCACCTTCGCAGCGACATCCGCCGAGCTGACGGCCGCAGGATTGGTGATATCCAAGGCGTAGTAGCCTGAGCCGGCATTGCGCAGACCGCCGATGAGCACGGTGTTGGCGCCAGAAATTCCAACAGCGGGTGTGCCATCCAGGACATATACGTGGTCGATGTACCCCAGCGGCGTGATCTGGCTAATCTTGGGCAGAACCAGCCCAGGGATGTAAGCCCATTGTTCTTGTCCCGTCGCAACGTTGACTGCATGCACCATGCCGTCATTGGCGACCTGATAGACCATGCTGGTCGAGCCCTTTACGAGAACGGGCTCGGCAAACGTGATATCTCCAAGCACGTAAGCCCGCTGGCGAAAGATTGTTCCTTCGAGACTGCGATCACCGGCAATCCAGTTGCGCATGGTCGCCGACGCCGGAACGGTGGCATTGCTCCATTGCACCCCCGATCCACCCAGAGTGCCGCTGGTGTTGCTGTAGGTGGCAATCTTGCGGTTCGCCCAAGACATGGCGTTCAGGTTGGTACGCAGCGACCACAATGGCGTGGCTGAAGCGACGGTTCCAGTGCTGACGTCAACGCTGGCGGCGATCAATTCTCCCGACCATGAGGTCGAGTTGTAGCTCGATTCATAGAGGGTGTTGTCACCGGTCTGCAATTTCTTGTTCGAAATGGTCAACGTTGTGCCGCCACCGGCGAGAGCGATGATGTTGGAGAACATGCGCTTGATGGCAAGCGTAACGGAGGCCGAGTCGGTCGCCGTAAACATTTGGCCTCGGCCATTGATGGTGGCGTGCCACATGTCGTCGATCGCCGCTGGGTCATGGTTGCCAATTGTGGTGGGCCAGGCCGGATAGGGTGACGCATAGGGATTGCCATTCTGGGCGATGTGCTGTGCCGTATCGGACTGCCCGAACATGACGCCCTTCGCGCCCAAAGTGAGCCCATAAGTGTTCATGTGCAGGTTGGGGTTCTGGTCAGCGCTGGGCGCGGTATTGCTGGGATCGTATGCCACCAATCCCGGCGTAATATCGGGCCGCAGATTATTGGTGTAATAGGAAGCAGAGATATCCGCCAAATTGCCAGTGCCGCCGCCGGCAAAAGATGCGGCGCTCATGTAAGTCGTAGCGCTGTAGGACGGCGGGGTCGTTGTCGTGGTATCCGCATAGCCGTCGGTCAGTAGCATGGCTGCGTTACGGGAGCATTCACCCCAATAGGGGTAGCCCTTTTGAATTGGCGCGGCGGTATCGGAGCGTTTGAACTGGTCGCCAATGTATTTCAAGGCTTGCCGTCCCGGCGTGCCGCCATTGGCGGGGTTGCGATAGACCTTGTTGAGTACCGCCATGTAATTGGTGGCGGCATTGGTGTTCGCGACGTAGCTGGCCGAACCGGCGGTAAACAGGTCGTACATGGTGGCGTTGGCATTGGCGTTGTACAAGACCGTGCCAAGGCGAATGTTCTTCAGCGTCGGCAGCACAGCCGACATCGAAGCGCCAAGCAGCAATTTGCGCTTGCGATAGTAGGTGAACTGAAGTTTAGACACTCGCAACCGCAGCCGGATGCCGAAGGCATTTCCGCGCCGCGAAAAATATTTTCAAATAAACGCAAAAAAGTGCAAAAAAGGCTTGACATGACATTCGAGTTATGTGGTCGCCGCGCTGCTCGCC
>CAISUK010000287.1 GCA_903888645.1 uncultured Pseudomonadota bacterium
ATACTTCCAAAATACATATCTACTGTGCGGCCCAATCGCCCCTCAGGACCGGGCTCGTCCAACAAACGGTTCAGATCGTGGCTCGCTTCGCGATCACGATCTAACCTTATTCGTTGGAAATCTTGGAGTAATGCCCGTACCCGACCAGACCACCAACATAATTTTCGATGCTGCTACCAACGCTGATGGGATGGGTGCCGTCACCCACGGTATTGCTATCGATATAACCATGGTCGTCCTTACCGATCAGGCCGCCCACATAAGAGGAGCCATTGACCGCAACGGTGCCTTGGACATTGTTGCCTGTCACCCGGCCGAAGCTGCCACTGCCGTCCAAATTCAGGTTTTCGCCGATCAATCCACCGGTTCTGTCGCCACCGGTGTTGGTGATGGTGGCACTTTCAACATACGAATACTCAACCACCCCCAGGTTATTTAATCCGACCAAGCCGCCGACGCTATTGGCGCTGCCGTTGACCGTAGCGGTTGAATGGCTGCTGGTAATCGTGGCACCATTATTGAGGTAGCCCACCAGTCCACCCACTTCAGAAGTGCCGTTGACAACGCCACTGGCATAGCTGTTGCTAATGACGACCCCTGAACCATCGGCATTCCCCACCAGTCCGCCGGTACTTCCGTTGACGCCGGTAACCGTGCCTGAGGCAAAACTGTTGCTGATCTCTATTGCAGCATTGGAACCATAGGCGAAAGAGGCGTCTCCGACCAGACCGCCCACACGGTAGTCGCCACTAACGGTGCCGGTGTTATGGTTACTGTTGGTCACAGTGATATTGGCACCATAACTACCTTCACCAAATATGCGGCCAACCAGACCACCGACCTTTTGGCCTCCAGTCCCAGTTGCTCCGGTAATATTGCCCATTGCATAACTTCCGCTGATCAAGACAGACGCTACAGAAGAACTGGCATTGGCATTCACCTCACCTATCAAGCCGCCAACCGGGTTCGTGTCACCGGTCACATCGCCGAATGTTTTGCTGTCAGTGACGCTGATCGTCGCTGCGTCAACACCAGACCCGCCGTAGGCGCGTGCTGCGCCGATCAAGCCACCCAGTGTGCCCGAACCGCTCACAGAACCGCTGACAGAGCTGGCAGAGCTGGTGCTTACATTGACCTCGGCCGCACCATAGCCATAGCTCCCATTCGATTTCGCATAGGCATAACCGACCAGGCCGCCACCATTGGCCGAGCTACTTGTGGTCAACACGTTGCTGTCCGACGAGCTGTCACTGATGTTGATGGTGGCGTTGCCCCCGTTGCCGTAGGCATAGGCCTGACCCACCAGCCCGCCCACATTCATGGCACCCGTTACATCGCCGGTGGCGTAGCTGTAGCCGCCATTGGCGACGCCAATGTGGATGGCGGCAGCGCCCGCCCCATTGCCATAACCATAGGCATAGGCCTTGCCCACCAGACCGCCCACATTGTCGTAGCCCTCTACGGCACCCGTTGTGTGGTAGCTGTTGGTGATGTTGATTGTGGCTGGCATCGGGGCGCTAGTGCCGGAATCAAAGGTTCCTATTGCATAAGCCTGACCGATCAGGCCGCCCACGTTGCTGCTGCCGTTCAGGTCGCCTGTAACGGCACCGGTTGCATGGCTGTCACTGATGGTCAAGCTCGAACCATATGTAAATGCATAACCGACCAGGCCGCCGATGTTGTTGCCATCTTGGGTCTGGGTGGTGCTGACATGGCCGGAGGCGCTGCTATTGGTGATGCTCTTAGCGTTGCCATAGCCGTAGAACTGACCAACCAGGCCGCCCACATTGCTGCCACCGCTGACATCGCCGGTGGCAGCACTGTAGTAGATATTGCCCTGCGTGTAACCGACCAGGCCGCCCACATTGCTGCCGTAGCCGTAAGAACCCGCGTCGGGCGTGACGGACACCGTGGCGCTCGTACTGCTCATGCCGATATCGCCCAGGGTGTAGCCCACCAGCCCGCCGACATTGCTGCCGGAATCGGCGTGGCCCGGAGAAACGACACCGGTAACGGTAGCCGCGCCAGTCACCTGAACGTTGTTTACCGATCCGCCGTAGCCATAACCAACCGCGGCGCCAACATTGCTGCGGCCGGTCACTTGCGGTGCGACCAACGTCAGGCTGGTCAAGCTGCTGTTGGCACCCAGCGAACCAACCAGACCAATGTTGTCATTGAATGGCTGGTTGATCGTTAAATTTGAAATCGAATTTCCGTTGGCAACGAGTTCGGCGGCACGAAAGATCGGCAGATACCAGCCATAGCCATTGGTCATAGTGGAAATATCCAGACCCGTCGTCAGCATGAACTTGTTGTTGGAGGTGTCAGAGGTAAAGGCCAACATGTCCTTGAGTTTCTGTACAGAGTCGACATGGTAGTAGCCAGTCGGATCTGAATTGCCCATGCCATCCAGAGCCGCGCCGAAATAGGTCACGGCATCGAGCGCCGCCCTGTTACCGTTCATCCAGTCGGTGTATTGCGAGCCATACAGTCCAAAGGGTGTCACCATGTGCGCTGCGGCATTCATGGTACGGCCCTGAATGTTCACCGCATCGATGTTGTAGAACGAGTTGGTGATGTTGTAGCTATCGGAAGTGCCGACCATGCCGCCCACGAAGTCGCGGCCAGACACATTCACCTGGGCATAGCTGCCATTGATCGATCCCTGAAACTGCTGTCCCACCAGGCCGCCGACGAAATTTCCTTGAAGGCTGGTGTCGACGGTTCCCGTGGCGCTGCTGCCACTGACCGCCACCGACTGCAGTGTCCCCGCCAGACCACCGGCAATGTGGCCGCCGCTGGTGGACACCGTCACATTGGAGGCGCTGCTGTTGCTGATGTTGCCGCCCCACATGTAGCCTATCAGGCCACCAACGTTGGCATCTCCGCTATACGTCGCCGTGATGGTACTGTTAGTAACGTGGCTGTTGACAATCTGGGCAACGGTATTTCCGTAGGTGGCGCCAACCAATCCACCTACTTTTGCCTCACCGGTAATGGCGGAACTGTCCAGTGTGATATCCCTGATTAAGGCACCGCCATCAATGGCGCCAAACAGGCCGACATTCCATTGGCTGCTGTTGATTGTCAGATTGCTGACGGTGTGCCCCAAGCCTTCGAACTGCCCGGTGAAGGGTTTGACTGAAGTGCCCAGCGACGCTACATTCACAGCACCGGTCATATCCAGGTCTCGCCCCAGGGCGTAGTTGCCGTTTTGGTTGTTATCAATGGCCGCTGACAAATCAGCCAGATCGTTGAGAATCGTATAGGTGGTCGCCCCGACGTTGTCCCGAATCTGGAGCTGGACGCCAGGCTGCAGGTTGGCCGGGGCGTTGAAGGTGAGTTTGCCGCTCGCGTCAGTTTTTGCGTACCACACAGCAAAGCCGCCGAGCGGGTCGGTGGTGGTGGCGGTAATGGGTTGATTTAGCGTGATGTTTTTGTCGGCCACCAGGTACAAAAGACTGTTTGCGTTCCAGGAGACGGCTTCATTGACAGTGATGTTGCCTTCGGTTCCGGTGGTGCCGTACTTGTGGAACTGCGTGTCGGAACCTGTTGTGGTTTCAATCGTCACGCTGCCAAGTTCAAGCGCTGCACTCAGATCAGCGCCGGTAATGTCCGTGCCGATGGTGAAATCCACCGGGTCAAGCAACCAGGTGCCGGTCTTGCCTTTGGGGGCGCGGGTGTCTACATGCGTAGCGCTGCCAATCTTGACGCGGCCACCAGAGGTTTCCACAAACCCGCCGTCACCACCCAGATTGCCACCACGCGCGCTGAAGTTGCCGTTGATCTGCGCCACGCTGCCATGGTTCGCCAGATCGGCAATGGCGCTGACGTGGCCACCGGCACCGCTGCTGTTGGCCGCCGCATCGACATTGATGCTACCGGTATGGCTGATCCGGTCGCTGGCTTCGAGGCGAATGATGCCGCCGTTATCGACGAGGCCAGTGGCTTCGAGCGTGCCCGAGTTGTTGATGACGCCGCCCTGCAGGCGATTGGCCGCCTGCGCCGAAAGAATGATCAGGCCACCCGGCGCATGCACCGCATTGCCGTTCTCCACCAGTGCCGCAATCGTGGCCGGTTCGACACGGATATTGGCCAGCCGTGCGCCATCGAATTGCAGTTCATACGCTTCGCCTGCCGCCAAAGCCACCGTGCCCAATTGCGCGACGATGACGCCGTTGTTGCGTACTTCCGGTGCCAGCAGGGCAATGTAGCCGCCCAGTGACCCCACCGCGCTGGCGGTCAGATTGCCTTCGTTCGCCACGCTACCAGTCGCGCCGTCGCGCGTGAAACGGAGGTTCCCGGCCATGAAATCGTCATTGCCGATGCTGTGCGTGGTGGCGGTGAGCGCGCCGACATTGACTGAAGCGCTGCGGCCAAAGTAGATGCCGCTCGAATTGGTGAGAAAGACTTGGCCGTTAGACGTGATGCTGCCGAAGATCTGGCTCGGGTTCGAATCAAGCACCCGGTTCAGAATCGCCGCGCTGCTCGACGGCTGGAAGAAATTGACCTGGGCCTGGCTGCCGATATTGAAAGTCTGCCAGTCGATGGCGGCGCGGTTGCTGGTCTGCGTGACGTTCAAAGTCGCTGCGTTCTGACTGATGCCGGCCCGCCCGGCGACAACCTGGCCGCCAGTGGGTAGTTGTGTCGCGGATGGCGGATTGGGCGGTGCCGCGAGCGGCGCGGCAACGGGTAGCACCATCCCCGCCGCGGCGAGCAGAACGGCCCCCGATGCGCGTTTGCCACGGGCCTTGGCGATTTCGGCGACAGCCACCCAGGTGTTGGTGTATTCGTTCCAAATCAGGCGATAAGTCTTGTTCATGGTCGTGCTCCGAATGAATTAGAACGACTGGCTGGCGTTCAGCCAGACGCGGTTTTTGTCGAGGCTGCCGTCTTGATCGGTGCCGGTGGATGTCGGATTCGGATTGTTGCCAAGGCGATGTGCCCAGGTGGTTTTCAAGTTCAGCCCCACCGGGGTTTGCCAGCCAAGGGAAAGACCCGCGCCCTTGAGGCTGTAACTTTTCGCCGCTTCGTTGCGAACGCTGCCGTAGTCGTGGAAAGCAGCCAGGGTGAAACCTTCGCGCAGCTTCCAGCGCAGCTCAAGACTGGTCAGCGTGCCCTTGTCGCCTCCGGCTTCGTTGGAAGGATAGGCGCGCACGCCGCCTGAACCGCCGAGATAGAATTTTTCCGAACTGTCGACGTTCTTGTTGGCTTCCTGGCCAGAGACGGCGGCGTAGAAGGAAACATCGTTGGTAATGACTTGCTGGCGGGACAGGTTGTAACGCAGCTTTGAGATATCCTGGTCAGCAGTCCCGACGCTGTTGTTGCGCTTGCCGGAAATAAAGGCCAAGTTGGCGCTATTGGCACCACCGCCGCCAAGGTTGTCGAAGAGATTCCCGTTCAGGGCGATGCTGTACAGGTCAACCGTATAGCGGGTGGTGGTGGCGCCGGAGGATTCGTTGTCGAACTTTTTCTGATCGACATTCAGGTTGAGATAGAGGTTCGCCAGGCGAGCGCGAATAATGGGATAGGTGGCTTCCAGGCCGACGCTGTCGGAGGTGCCTTTGGAGTGAAGCGCCTGGAATTCGCTGGTGACCAGTCGATAGTTGAGACTGGACGCGTTGGCGCCGATGCGCCAGCCATTGCTGCCAACAGGGAGTGAGTACGCCAGTCGCAGATAATCGCTTCCGTCGGTGTGGAGTAGATTGGCGCCGATCAGGTCGCCCAGGCGGAAAGGGCTGTTGACGTTGAGATTGGCGGTCAGCCGGTTGCTTCCAGTGGAGCGGGCTCCAGTATTGTCCACGGCGGCTTCGCCGATGAAGAGAGGCTCATCGGCCATTTTGATCATCAGGTCGGTTTCCCGGTCATTCACACCGGGCACCAGGCTGCCGGCAACGGTGACGCCTGGCAGGTCATCAGCCAATAGCAACGCGCGGTCGATGCCGGTGTTGTTGAGTATTTCTCCATTGCGCTGCCGGGCGGCAAATATGCCCTCTATTTGGCGCGGTGAGACGCGTGTTGGAGATGCCTGTTCGAGCTTTAGCTTGCCGAAGACGGCCTCGACGATTTGGATCGTCACAATGCCATCCTTGATGTCCTGCTGCGGCAGGTAGGCACGCACGACCCAGCCAGCGGCGCGATACAACTCGGCAATGGCGGCAGCGGCGGCATTCAGTTGATTGAAGTCGAGCGGACGGTTGAGGTAGTCGGCGACAGCCGGAGCGAGCTGCTCGCCAGTCATGAGGGTGTTACCGGCAAAGCGGAACTGTTTGACGGTGACGATGACGCCCGATGCCGGCTTCATTGCAGCCGGGGCGGCTGGCTTGTCAGGAGTGATGCGCTTGGGCAGTTGTTGCTGACGTTCACGGTCGATCTGCTGCTGCAGCGCGCCGGCGTCAGGCGGCGTTTGCGCCATGGCGCAAGGGGCGATAAGCCCCAGGGTGCAGATGGCGAGAATCGATGAGGGGTGGACGTGTTTGTTCATTTTTCAGGCCTCATGAAGATTGACGGATTTCGAGCGACACGCAGAGCTGATAGCCCTGGCCACGAATGGATTTGATGGTGGGGGTTGGGGCACCGGCCTGGGCGAGCTTCTTGCGCAGGCGTACCAGTTGCACTTCAAGGGCACGCTTGCCGATGTGATCTTCGGACTTGCCGACCTGCGCCAGCATGCTGGGGGTATCAAGGCGCTGCTCAGGACCGGCCGCGAGCGCCTTGAGTAGCAAGCATTCGGGGTCGCTGACGTCAACCCAACCTTGCGGGCCACCCAGTTGCAGAGTGCGCAGGTTGAGAGACAGGATTACGGGTTTTATGGCAGCAGTCACGTGGCGTTCGTTTTCGAATTTGCCGAGATCATGGCAAACTCGAAAAAAGGAATACTACGCAATACTTCCGTAGCCTACAGAGTGCTACGGATTGCTACATCCGGGGAGACGGGTCGATGGCGATACACAACTGGCAGCGTTCGCTCGCCCCAGGGGGCTTCCTCCGGTCGTCCCACAGGGACTTCCTTCGGTCGTCGCCCCGGCGCAGGCCGGGGTCCAGTTCGTTTATCTGATTGCTTTCATGAAGATCGGCGCTTGTCCTGGATTCCGGCCTACGCCGGAATGACGGCTCTGGATGGTGTATCAATAATTTCACGGCCGCTGAGCGGCTGGGAAAGATGCCCACCGGCCGCGCCTCCCACGGCGCTCCAGGTAACGCGGTGGGTCTTGTTCATGGCTTGACTTTCCCTACGAGATTCATATCATTGGCGATATGAACATTAAGCGAGTCGTGCTTGATACCAATGTGCTGTTGGCGGCCGGGCGCAGTCGAATGGGTGCATCTTTCGCGCTGCTGCGGGCCTTGCGGGATGAGCGCTTTCGCCTGCTGGCCTCGGTGCCGCTGTTTCTCGAATACGAAGCGGTATTGAAACGACCGGAGCAACTGGCGGCCGGACAGCGCAGTACGGCACTGGTCGATGCGTTTCTGGATGGCTTGTCGTTGCGGGTCGAGCCAGTTCATCTGTTTTACCTTTGGCGCCCGCAACTGCGTGATCCCGCCGACGAGATGGTGTTGGAAACGGCGCTGAATGGACGTGCCGCCGCACTCGTGACATTCAATGTGAATGACTTTGCCGCCGCTCGCCGTTTTGCCCTGCCGGTGATCACGCCGGCCATGTTCTTGCACGAGTTGCTGAAGGAGGTTGCCTAATGTCCAACTACGCTCTGCGCGTTCCTGAATCGCTGTTTGCCTATGCCCGCAAGGTGGCGGAGGAAGACGGCGTGTCCATGAACCAGTTTTTTGTGACGGCGATTGCCGAGAAGGTGTCGGCCTTGAAAACCGAGGCCTATTTCCGCGAACGCCAGGCACGCGGCGAACTGGCAGACTTTGATGCCTGGCTGGCGGCCAGCCCGGACGCCCCGCCGCTGGCTGGAGACGAGGTGCCGCCGGCATTGCGGGAGATTTGACATGGCTACAATTGCGGTTCGTCAGACTGACGACAAAGTCCAGCCGCTGAAAGCATTGGCAAAAAGTCACGGCAAGCGGCGAATGCAAGGAGGCGCGTGCGCTGGAGCTGCTGAATAAAGAACGCGGTAATCCGGCGTAAAACCAACGTAAAACGTAAGCGTCCAACCGATCCCTATTGGCTTACGCTTCAGGTTGAGATAGGGGCTCCGCCCGCAGGGGCAATAGCGAATCGATCTGGCTGTTGAGGCAGGTCGGCAATTTCTCCAACGTATCGCGCAGCCAAGCCGCTGGATCGAGGCCATTGAGTTTCGCTGTACCGAGTAATGTCTGA
>CAISUK010000288.1 GCA_903888645.1 uncultured Pseudomonadota bacterium
CTTCACCAAGGGCGGTGGCCAGTGGATCGAGGACATCGCCGCCATCGGTTGCGATGCGATCGGCCTCGACTGGACAGCGGGCTTGGGCAATGCCCGCCGCCGTGTTCAGGATAGCGTTGCGCTGCAAGGTAATCTCGATCCAGTGGCGCTGTTTGCCGGGCCCGATGCGATCGCCGCAGAAGCCCGCCGCGTGCTCGACGATTTCCATTCCGCCGGCCCCGGCGGCGGCCATGTGTTCAACCTCGGCCACGGCATTTCGCAATACACGCCCCCCGAGAATGTGTCAGTACTGGTCGATACTGTGCATACCTACAGCCGGAGCCTGCGCCAGCGCGGCACCTAGCCGGCTACGCGGCGCAAATCGAGGCTAGGCGCGCTCTTGACGAGGGGCGCGCTTTGACTTATGCACAGAAGTCGGTTTCGGCCGAAATCTCCACTTGGTTGGCATGGCTAAGTCGGCGATTATCGTAACTTGCTGATTTATTGGTTTTTTTTGTGGCCGCTCTACTGTGCATCCGGGCAAAAATCCTTGTTTGTCCTTGACTTAGCCAAAAACGGCAGGGATTACCCACAAAGTTATCCACAGAAACGTGGGGCCGTCCAGTTATTGTTTTGCAGCAAGCATTTAGGCACGTATTCGCACCTGAGATCGAGAAAATGTCGGCAAGGTCATGATCGCTGAGAGAAGCTTGTGACTATTGCCCGCGTCGCCCTCGACGTACCCCTTCCCCGGCTATTTGACTACCTCGCCCCTGACGCTACTACCAATGATATAGGCCGTCTCGTGGCGGTGCCCTTCGGGCGCGGCACGCGGCTTGGCGTGCTGGTTGCGGTAGGCGACACTAGCGATCATGCCATTGACAAGTTGAAGAGCACGCAGGCGATCCGTCGTGACCTGCCAGCGATGCCAATGGATTGGATGCAGCTGACCCAATTCTGTGCCGGCTATTATCAATATCCGCTCGGCGAAGTCATGACGCTGGCCTTGCCGCCGATGTTGCGGCGCGGTCGCTTGCCGGTCCGGCGCAAAGCCGCGCTGCCCGAGCGGCCGGCCGCCATCGCGCCACCGCAGGCCAACGCCGAACAGCAAATTGCAGTCGCCGCCATCGCCGCCTCGACCGGCTTTCACTGCTTCCTGCTCTATGGCATCACCGGCAGCGGCAAGACCGAGGTTTACCTGCAGGCCATCGCTGCGACGCTGGCGCAAGGCCGCCAGGCACTCATGCTGGTGCCAGAGATCGCCCTGACGCCGCAGTTACAAGCACGTGTTGCCGGACGGTTCCCTACTGCCCACCTTGTCTCCGCACACAGCGGTCTGCCGGATGCGGCGCGGGCTCGCGCTTTTATCGACGCCCTTGAGGGGCGTGCCGACATCGTCCTCGGCACGCGCCTGGCGGTTTTCATGCCGCTACCGCGGCTCGGCCTGATCATCGTCGACGAGGAGCATGACGCTTCGTTCAAGCAGCAGGAAGGCTTGCGCTATTCGGCGCGCGACGTCGCCGTGTTTCGCGCCAAGCAGCGAGACGTGCCCATCGTGCTCGGCTCGGCGACGCCGTCGCTGGAAAGCTGGCAGCACGCCGAACGTGGCCGCTACACCCGCCTGCTGCTGACCCGCCGCGCCGTCGCCGAGGCCCCGCCAGAAGTGCGCTGCATCGACACCCGCCGCGAAAAGCTGCAGGACGGCATGAGCGCCGAACTGTTTGCGGCGCTGGCGATTCGCCTGGAACGCGGCGAACAGAGCCTGATCTTCCTTAATCGCCGCGGCTATGCGCCGGTGCTGGCCTGCCCTTCCTGTGGCTGGATTTCGGGTTGCCGGCGCTGCGCTGCCAATCTGGTCGTACACCTCGCCGACAAGCGCCTGCGCTGCCACCATTGCGGCTATGAAAACGGGATCCCGCTGGCTTGTCCAGAGTGTGGCAATCTCGACCTGCATCCTTTTGGTCGGGGTACGCAACGCCTCGAAGCGGCCCTGGCAACTCACTTCCCGGCAGCGCGCATCCTTCGCGTCGACCGCGATTCGGCGAACACGCCGAAAAAATGGCAAGCGCTGCTGGCCGACGTCCATGAAGGCCGCGTCGACATCCTCGTCGGCACGCAAATGCTCGCCAAAGGCCATGATTTTCCTCGACTGACACTGGTTGGCGTGGTCGGCGCCGACGCCGCCTTATTCGCCGCCGATTTCCGCGCCCCGGAGCGCCTCTTTGCGCAATTGATGCAGGTCGGTGGCCGTAGCGGCCGCGCCGATCTGGCCGGCGCAGTCATGATCCAGACGGAATATCCGGATCACCCGCTCTATCGTGCAGTGGTCGATCACGATTACGCGCGTTTTGCCAAAGCGCAATTGCAGGAACGCGAACAGGCTGGCTTTCCGCCATTCACCTTTCAAGCGCTGCTGCGTGCCGAAGCGCCGGAACTGGCACAATCACTGGATTTTCTGCAGCTGGCGCGCGCCGCCGCTCTTGCCTCCGAACCGAATAACGTCGCGCTTTATGACACGGTACCGATGCGGCTGCAGCGCCTGATGAATCTTGAACGAGCCCAATTGCTGGTCGAGTCGCCGAGCCGACCGGCACTGCAAGCGTTTCTCGGCCGCTGGATGGAACCCCTTTACGCACTCAAGGCACCGCGTGAATTACGCTGGCATCTCGATGTCGATCCGCTGGAGTTCTGACCGGTTACCACGCTATACAGACGGTCAGAATTCAGCCTACTGATCACGGCGTCGGTTATCCGCCTTTTACTGTCGTCGTGTTCAGATCGCCACAAGATGCCTGGTTTTTGCGCCAGGCACCGCTTTCAGCGGAAC
Organism: uncultured Pseudomonadota bacterium; assembly: GCA_903888645.1. Taxonomy (GTDB): domain Bacteria; phylum Pseudomonadota; class Gammaproteobacteria; order Burkholderiales; family Rhodocyclaceae; genus CAISUK01. Next base: position 2,807 of record CAISUK010000288.1, read on the forward strand.
GGCGCGATCAAGCGTGACCAAGCGTCCGCCTTGCTGAACCGCAAGCGCCAGCAGATAAACATCGGTTACCTGCCGGGCGCCGAGCACGGCATCCCAGTCTATTCGCCCGGCATCGAGCATGCTGACTGCATCAGGCCAGAAGACGTGATGCGTCGTCGCTGTCGCTGCGGCGAGCCGCTTCGCTACCTCCGCCGCAGGCAGTGAATTGGGATAGCCGGTTTGCGACATGATGCGAATTCAGCCGTTCTGCGTCAGCGGGCAAGACGCCCAGCCGCTTCGGATGTTCTCCTTGAACCATGTCATGGCGCCAGCGTGATGCAGGTGATCGCTATCAAGCAAGGCGATCAGCACATTCACGTCGAGCAAGGCCCGCATCAGGCGCCTTCTTCTTCTCGCAGCCTGTCGACCTGTTCGTTGGTGACTACAGTGCCGCGCGAAGGAAACGGACGGAAACCATAGACCGCTGCCGGTTCCCTGGCGCTGCTGGCGATCGCTACCGACGGCTGCGTCAACGCTTGTCGAACCAGGCTGGAAATCACCCGCCCGGCCGTCGTACCGCTGCGGCGCGCGAGCTCCTTGGCGGCAAGCAAAACATCGTCTTCGATTTCGAGCGTGGTGCGCATGAAGAAAATCTCAAAAAAGTGATGCATTGATGCTATTGCATCAGAATACCCGACGCAAGAAAAGATTCCCGACCGTATCGTTGAATTTCGCCGCGCCCGACCCACACAAAGGTGCAGTGGTGGAGTTTTTACATAACATTGCAAATCTTCCATGACGTGGTAGATTTGCAATGTATTTACCCGTCTTGCTGAAACCCGACTGAACTGGTTGCTGGCCCATTTCTCTGCCGTGGCCCTGCTCGGGCCGCGGCAATGCGGCAAGACCACGCTGGCCCGAAACCTGTGTCAGCAGCTTGGCGAACGCGCCATCTATCTGGATCTGGAGCGACAGGCCGATCTCGCCAAGTTGGCCGATCCGGAACTGTTTCTCGCTGGACAACGCAACCGCTTGGTCGTGCTCGACGAGGTGCATCGGGCACCCGGACTATTCCAGGTTTTGCGCGGCTTGATCGACGAGCGGCGCCGTGCCGGCGAAAAGGCCGGCCAATTTCTGCTGCTGGGCTCAGCTGCCATCGATTTGCTGCGACAGAGTGGCGAGTCCCTCGCTGGCCGAATCGCCTACCTCGAGCTGACGCCTTTCCTCGCCAACGAGACGGTTCCGCTCGATCTCGACAGACTCTGGATGCGCGGAGGTTTTCCCGATAGCTATCTGGCTGCCGACGATAGCGCCAGCTTCGAATGGCGCCTGGCCTTTATCCGCACTTACCTTGAACGCGACATCCCGCAGTTCGGGCCGCGCATTCCTGCCGAGACCCTGCGTCGTTTCTGGACGATGCTCGCGCACGAGCAGGGTGCCTTGTTCAACGCCGTCCGGTTCGCCGGGAGACTAGGCATCTCCGGGCAGACGGTGGCGCGCTACCTGGATCTGATGACGGACTTGTTGCTGGTGCGGCGCTTGCCGCCGTGGGCCGGAAATGCCGGCAAGCGGCTGGTCAAGTCGCCGAAAGTGTATATTCGCGACAGCGGCCTTGCGCACGCCTTGTTGGGCATTTCGTCGCACCATGATCTGGTTGGCCACCCGGTCCAGGGAGGCTCGTGGGAAGGACTGGTCATCGAGAATCTTGTCGCCCAGCTGCCGCCGTCGGCAACCGCCAGCTTCTACCGCACCGGCGCCGGTGCCGAGATCGATCTGGTACTGCAACTGACGCCGCAGCAGTGCTGGGTTGGTGGAGGTCAAGCGTTCCCTGTCGCCTGTCGTCAGTCGCGGCTTCCACAGCGGCGCCGAAGAAGTGGCGGCGACCCGGCGCTACGTCGTCTACCCGGGTGCCCTAAGCTATCCGCTCGATCGCTATTCAAACGTGTTACCGCTAGCCGCACTGATGGCAGAATTATCGGCTTTTGCCAGCCCGGATGGCGAAACGCCGAAGTTGCCGCGGTCATTACAATCGCCAAGCCGCGATGGTTCTCGTAAAGGCTGAGTTGCTTGCTCAGTGACACCACGCATCCAGTGAGGACGTATAAGAATCACACTGTTTCCGCGTGGAGCATCCTCCTTAGATTGACTAAAACGCGCATAGCATATGCCGCAACAGCAACAATTTTCTTGTGTCGAAAAAACGAGGGCAGTGGTGTGGCCAGATGCGCGCCGGGTGTCTGGCGAGACACGCCAGTACGGCATCGGCTGCATCGGAATGCGGCTGTTCTTTTTGGCGTTCGTGGATCGCACCGATGCCGAGGATCATCAAAGCAGACAGCGGCCAAAGAAGCCCGGCTTGCGTTATTCCAAGGAGATCGCCGGCCTGTGATCGCGCCGTCGAATTGGGCAGCGCGATCAGGTCAGTATCAGCTCGCCGCACCGTTGTATCTCGTCATGCACCCAGTCCGGGTCCAGGTCGGCCCCGTTGGGCCAGCTGACGACGCCCATTTCGACGCGCGCCTGCTCGAATTTCTTGGGGTTTCGCAACGCTGCGAAGATACCCGCCTCGGCGCTCTGCACAAGCGCAGCCATTTTTACCAGGCCACGCGTACCGTCCACGAAGCTTACGGATAGGCAATAGTTCGGCAGCACGGCGACTGCCGACACCCGCCACGGTGCCGCGGGAACTATTCCAACGGTTCGATTCTCTTCGGAAACTGTTTCGCTTAGCATAGATCCCAATCCTCCATGAGTTCGACGCGGTGTTGCGCGGCCCACTCCAGAACCAAAGCCAGGGCACGTCGCGGCAAACTGCCCTTGATGATTTCCAAGGTGCGAATATCGATCAGTGCTTCATGTTCGGCGTACAGCGCGTGGAAGTGCGGCGGTGCATGTTCCCGCCAGAACATCTGGATAATGATCCCGAAGAACTGGCTGACGGTCGGCATTGGCGAATCCTAGTTGATACCACCTGCTGGCGCAAACGAGATCTCAACTGCCGAAGCGGAGAAGACAACGCGAAAGACCGGGAATACAGCGGCGGCATCGGCAGCCATGCGGTCAACGCCGCTCAGGATAGCTTCGTCACAAACATGAGGTCATAGACGCCGATGCATCGTTTCGTCGTCGCACCCCTTGCAGGACTGGCAGCCTTTGTCCTTGTCGCGGAATGGGCCGCATTGCGGATTTCGCGCAGCGAAACGCCTGTAAATGCGGTCGACGGCGATGGCGCCGATCATCAGTGCGAACAGCACGGCGACGGTGGCCAAGTAGTTGCCCATCATGCGCCCATGCCGGCGAAGCCCATGAAGGCCAGGGAGAGGATGCCGGCCAGCATCAATGACATGGCGGTGCCCTGCAGCACGCCCGGTACGTCGGAAAGCTGGATGCGCTCGCGGACACTGGCGAGCAGCACCAACGCCAGGGTGAAACCTATTCCGCCGCCAACAGCAAAGGTCAGCGACTGGGTGAAATCATAGTCGCGCGCGGTCTGGAACAACGCCACGCCGAGCACGGCGCAGTTGGTGGTGATCAGCGGCAGGTAGATGCCGAGGGCACGGAACAGCGCCGGGCTGTTTTTCTTGACGAACATCTCGACCAGTTGCACGGCGGCGGCGATGACCACAATGTAGCAGATCAGGCGCAGAAACTCGAGGTGCAGCGGCGTCAGGATCAGGTTCAGGGCGTAGGCGCAGAGCGACGATACGACAATGACAAAGGTCGTCGCCAGGCCCAGCGGAAAGGCCACCGCGACGCTGTGCGTGACGCCGAGAAACGGACACATGCCGAGAAACATGGCCAGCACGAAATTGCCGGAAAGAATCGTTGTGACGAGGATCTGGCCGACGGATTCACGCACCATGGCAGGCTCCCTTGGCGATGGCGATTTGTTCGCGGCGCTTGCGCACGATGGCGAACAGCAATAGCCAGGCGCCCATGACGAAGAAGCCGCCCGGTGGCAGCACCATCACTACCCAGGGCTGGAAGTTGGGGCCGAACAAGGACACACCGAACAGCGCGCCACTACCGAGAATTTCCCGTACGCCGCCAATCATGAACAGC
>CAISUK010000289.1 GCA_903888645.1 uncultured Pseudomonadota bacterium
CGCAACACGGTTTCCGTGAATGAATTGATGGAGACATAGCGGGCCATGAATTGCTCCAGCACGGCGCCGAAGAGAAAAACGCTGCCGCCCTGAAAGGCCAGTTCGTCCATCTCGAGGGTCACTTCCAGACCACGGCCAAAAGCGATCGGTCCGGGCAGCGGAAAGCGCCGCACCAGCGGCCGAACGCGCAGCGAGCGCAAGCCCTCGATCTGCGACTTCATGCCGCTATCGCCGATCAGTGCGTAAAGTTCGAGTATCTCGCGCATGGCTGCGGCTCCCTCCCGTTCGCCACTGTCCTGCAGCGAAAGGTAATTGAGCGACAGATGGCTGATGAACTGCCATGCCATCCCCTCCTGGCGCACCGATGAATAGGGTTTGCATGGGCCCTTGATGCAGCGAATCGCTTCCAGCGGCGCGGCGCTATCCAGGGTGAAATCGCTGCTGCCGACGCCGAGCGGCATCTGCAGCGGGAGGTCTCGATTGGTGCACAGCGTGGTAACCGCGAGTTGCCGCAAATCGCTGCGATAGGGGGCTTCGTCCGGATCAACCAGCGACAGGAATACCTCGCTGCCGGTATAGCTCGAGCGGAAGCCGGAGCGCTTCTGCGAGGCGGACAGCAAGCGCGGCTCACGCTGCAGGGTGTAGTAGGCGTTATGTGCGCCGTCCTCGCTGTGGAAGGCGGCGTAGAAGGGCAGGAAAGGCTGTTCGCTGCCACTGCCGACGCCGTAACCCGTGACACTTTCGATGCTATGGACCTCGAAATCCATCGGTCGGGTACGATCGACCACCACATGGTATTCGGAAGTGCTATCGCCAAGATGAATACGGTCGGCGCGTTTGTCGAAAAGATTGACGGCCGGAGTACAGAACAGGCTGAAATTCGCGGCATCGACGACGTTCTCGAGCGACGAATCGGCACGCTCGAAGAGCAGCACGATCTCGATTTCGTTGCCGCCGTGGCGGCGCAGAACGGGGCCGAGGCCGGCGAGGTCGACAAACAGGAAGCGCTGCGGAAAGACAAAATATTCGTGCAGCAGCCGGTAGCCTTGAAAGCCGCGCAGGGCGGCCGGCAGGAGGGCCTGATCGTCGTCATAGCCAACCGCCCGCAGTTGCCCCGCGGGAATGAACTCGTGCCAGCGCAAGGGTCGTTCCGGGGCTGTCAGCAGCATGCCGACGGCGGCGCCAAAGGCGAGTTCGTGCAACTTGAACGCAGCCCCTTCGCTGCCGGAGAAAAACACTCGCAGCGTGTCTAGTTCAATCTGGCCAAAATTCAATCCAGCGGTGCACGCCAAGCGCAGGCGGACGCCGCTCTTCACCTTCTGCCGGATCGGTAGGGCGTTGAGTGGCAGATCCGGGGCAAATGAAAAATATTCGGCGCTGGTCAGTTGCAGTGGCCACAGGGTGACATCCTGCGCGGTGCGAAACTCGCATGAGGTGACATCGCCCTTGCCCAGTTGGCTGCGCATGCCGCTGCCGCGCGGTACGACGACACCTTTGGCAAGATTGCCGTCCTTGAGGTCGGGCTTGAACTGGGCGATCAACATTGCCGGTGTCGGCGCCAGAAAATTGGGATAGACGATCTCCAGAAGGCGGTTCGTCAGCCGCGGAAATTCAGACTCGAGCTTGAGTTGCACCCGCGCGGCGAGAAAGCCGGCGCCTTCGAGCAGGCGCTCGACGTAAGGGTCGCTGACCTCGATCCCGTCCATGCCGAGGCGTGCGGCGATCTTGGGAAACTGCTCGGCGAACTCGGCACCCATTTCGCGCAGGTGCTGGAGTTCCTGATTGTAGTGACGCAGCAGCCGCGGATCCATATGCTCGGTTGATCCTCAGGCCAAATCTCGGATCGAAACCGCGCCGGATTCCAGATCGACTTCGGTCCTCAACAACAAATCGAATGGCACGGGCTGTGCCCACATGCTGCCGCGAATCTGGATGCTGACGACATTGTGCTGATCAAGCTGCTCATCGGAAACGAGCGCTTCGACCTGAAGCGTCGAGGCCAGGATGCGCGGTTCAAAATCCACGATGGCCTGGCGTATGGAGGTTTCGAGGGCTCCGCTGTCGAGCGTCGAGGCGGTTTCGCCGGAGAGGGCCGGCAGTCCGAAATTGATCACCGACCGTTCGGCATCGGGATAGGCCTCCCAGTCGATATTCCGCGTTGACAAGCGCGTGGCATTGAACAGCCAGGCGAGATCACGCAGCACGGCTTGGCGAAGCCTGTTTCTCGACATCAAGCGGGCTTCGCGCGGTTCTAGCTTCTTGTTGGTATCTTCGTCAGTGAGTCGATCGAGCAGGGCCGGCTGGAGTCGCTCCTGGGGCGTCAGCTCAGCCATCGCTCATGATCCGGCGGTGTCGCCAGTCCCGGGCCCGTCGCCGCCAGCAAAGACGATGCTGCGAACATCCATCAGCGGGAACTCACCGGCGTCGGTGGCGAGAATACGTTGGCCGAGACCAATGTAGCTGCCAGTCGCAGTTTCTTCCCACAAGGTTTTTCGCGATAACGCCAGAGCACTGTCGCCGCCCATTTCCGAACCCGGATAGCGGGTCGGGATCAGTGCCACGGCGTCGCCGCCGTTCACGAATTGCAGGTGCGCCGGCATCCAAACGGCATCACGCAGATCGATCGGCGCTTCGATGTCAACCTGACTCAACCGGTCGAAGGGCAACCAGTAATAGCGGCCGTTGATGATGGCTTCCAGCACCGGGCCGAGGCGCATGTCGGCATCGGCGATCCAGGCAAAGGGCTTGTCGTCAAGGCAGCCGGTGGTTGCCGGCGCATCAGAAAAAGCCTGTTCTCGAAGCGCCCTGGCCTGCTCCGGCGCGCCCCGCCCCTCGGTCAGCAGGGCCTCGATCAAAAGCGCCAGCCAGGCGTCGGGCTGGCCGAAAACCAGAGGCACCTTGCGACCAAGAAACACTTCGGTACGCAGCAACTCGCACTTGATGGCTTCCGAATAGGTCTGTTTCATCGGCAGGGCAGCCGCGTCAAGGCTTGCCGCAGTGTCGAGCTGATTGAGGGCCCGTTGCCATTGGCCGAGTACGCAAAGCAATTGAAAAAGGAAAACGCGCAGCGCAGGGTCGGCGGGCTTGGCACGCACCTGGCTCTGCAATCTTTGCAGCGCCTCGAGTGGATCGCCTGCGCGGAGGCAGTCTTCTGCGGTATCGTCAGTCAAATGAATATCCTCAAGGGGTTGTGTCGCCCGAGTAACTCATCCCACCGTCAAGGCTCCCGGTCTTCGATTGCGGGCGATAGTCAATGTCGATTTTCTGGAACGACACGCTGAAGCTTTCAAGCATTTCCGGATCGTCCGCCGAACCCGGGGCATGAATGTCATAGGACGTAATGCGGCCAGCCACAAGCGTCACCGTGAAATACTTTTGGGCCACGGTTCCGGCCTTGCGAACCGTAAGCACGGCCTTGGTGATTTTTTCATTATTGTCGCAGGCACCCATCAGGGCGCACGAAGACGAGTCGACCCGCTTCAGGAATTGAACTTCCCTGAGGGTAGCCCTTGATGACGGACCACCGGTGCTCATATCACCCGGCGAGCTGATACCCCAGGACCAGGCGAATATCTGGACTTTCCCTTTGAAGTCTGGTTCGGACGCCTCCCCTTTGAAGGTTCCCCCCTTTGCGCCGGTGATCTCGAGAAACATGTCGGAAGACTTGCCTATCGTCGTCCGCTGCCTGATCATCAAGTCCTTGACATTGACTGATGGGTGAGGCACCGAGCGTATCATGACGCCTACATCACCATATACTCCAATCGTCGAGCCCTCGGTATCAATCCGTCCGAGATAATCACTCATTTCATCGTCCTTCTTTTCCGTCCGCGCTCAACCGCAGAACCGTCTCTTGGCTTGCAGCACGCAAGCCAAGAGCCATCTGAGCTATCACTTTCGACTGCCAACATTCGCATCCCCGAGGTTCTTCACTTTGCTGCGAGGGGCGAGATCCAGCAGTGTGATAGATCATCACGCCCACCAATGAATGCCGTCGCTGCCTCTGCCTGGCAACGATTCAAACCTTGGTATTCTGTGCAATATGGTAAGAAGCCTCGACGGACGCGCCGCCCGAGCCATCCGGTTTTTGCGGCGTATATTCGACCTTGAACTCGGCAAAGTTTAGCGATAGGTGTTCAGCCAACTGCGCATCGCCTTGGGCGCCTGCCGGTGAATAATTGGTGACTATGATATCTTTTAAGGTCAATTTGAAATATTCAAGGGGTTTTTCCCCCGCCTTGCGAACCGTCAGCAGCGCCTCCTTGTAATGCTTGCCAGTGCAGCAGGCAAGCATTAAGGCTGGAGAAGCCAAGTCCGTGTTCTTGGTGATGGTGAGATCGCTGACGGATACCTTTCCTGCTCCCCCGCCGGGTCCATTGTGCGTGGTTCCAGTCTGTGACATGCCCCAACTCCACGAGTGTAGTTGAATCTCGTCCTTGTGCTTGGAATCCAAAGATTCGCCCTTTATGTCACCCAGTTTTAAAAACATATCGACTGCCATTTTGAACTCCTTAATCAAGAATCGGACAAAAATGCCCCGCCGCCATTGCTGACGACGGGAGTTTGTTCACTCCGCTCAAGCGGTTTTTGCAGAGGGTAGCTTCGACACCAAACGAAGCGAGACCGTCAGACCTTCCAACTGATAGTGCGGTCGCAAGAAGAACTTCGACGTGTAATACCCCGGATTGCCTTCGACCTCTTCCACAACGACCTCGGCAGCAGCCAAAGGTTTGCGCGCCTTGGTACCTTCGGAAGAGTGTGCAGGGTCGCCGTCGACGTAATTCATTATCCAGTTCTGCAGCCAGACTTGCATATCGTCGCGTTCCTTGAACGAACCGATCTTGTCGCGCACGATGCATTTCAGATAATGGGCGAAGCGGCAGCAGGCAAACAGATAGGGCAGACGAGCCGCCAGGTTGGCATTGGCCGTCGCATCGGGATCATCATATTCAAAGGGCTTTTGCAGCGATTGGGCACCGATGAACGCGGCAAAGTCGGAGTTCTTGCGATGCACCAGCGGCATGAAACCGTTCTTCGCCAGCTCTGCTTCGCGACGATCGCTGATGGCGATTTCCGTCGGACATTTCATGTCCACGCCACCATCGTCGGTCGGGAACGTATGCGTCGGCAGACCTTCCACCGCGCCACCCGACTCGATGCCGCGGATGCGCGAGCACCAGCCATACTCCTTGAAGGAACGATTGATATTCACCGCCATGGCGTAGGCGGCGTTGGCCCAGGTGTACCTGCCGTGGTCCGCCGCACCTGTATCTTCCTCGAACTCGAACGCCTCGACGGGCTCAGTCTTGGCACCGTAGGGAAGCCGCGCCAGGAAGCGTGGCATGGCCAGGCCAATATAGCGAGCGTCGTCCGATTCGCGTAGCGAGCGCCAGGCAGCGTGAATGGGCGTCGTAAAGATTTTGGTCAGGTCGCGGGGATTGGCCAACTCCTGCCAGGAATCCATCTGCATCACCGTTGGCGATACGCCGGAAATGAACGGCGTGTGCGCGGCGGCGCAGGTCTTGCCCATCTCGGCAAGCAGTTCGACGTCGGGCGGGCTGTGGTCAAAATAGTAATCGCCAACAATGCAACCGAACGGTTCACCGCCGAACTGACCATACTCTTCCTCGTACACCCGCTTGAAGATCGGGCTCTGGTCCCAGTTGGTGCCCTTGTAGCGCTTCAGGGTCTTGCCCAGATCGACTTTGCCGATGTTCATGACGCGGATCTTTAACTGCTCATCGGTCTCCGTGTTATTCACGAGGTAATGCAGGCCGCGCCAAGCACCCTCCAGTTTCTGGAAATCAGGATGGTGGAGGATCTGGTTGATCTGGTCGGTCAGTTTGTGATCAATCTCGGCAATAATCGCCTGGATCGAGGCGACCACGTCGGCGCCGATCAACTGGGTCTGCGAAAGCGCCTGCTCGGCGAGCGTGTGCACTGCCCGCTCGATGGCGCTCTTGGTTTCGTCAGATTTTGGTTTGAATTCCTTTTGCAGCAACGAGGTGAGTTCGCTGCCTTCGAGCATCGAACCTTGCGCTTCCGCTGTCTGCTGTTGTGTCTCGGCCATGCGTTTCTCCTTGGCGATTGAGTAGTTGCGCGATTATTCGCTGCCAGCTTCGGCAGGCTTGGGCGCGGCCGCCAACGTCTTGAGCAAGGCTGGATCCTGCAGCACCTTGGCGATCAACTCCTCGGCACCGGTCTTGCCATCCATGAACGTGATCAGGTTGTCCAGTTGCTGACGCGCCTCGAGCAACTTGCCGAGCGAATCGACCTTGCGCGCCACCGCCGCCGGCGAAAAGTCGTCCATGCTTTCGAAGGTCAGCTCCACATTCATGTTGCCTTCGCCCGTCAGCGTATTCGGTACCTGGAAAGCGACCCGAGGCTTCATTGCCTTCATCCGGTTATCGAAATTATCGACATCGATCTCGAGAAACTTGCGATCCGCGACAGGCGCCAAGGGCTCCGCAGGCTTGCCCGACAGATCGGAGAGGACACCCATCACAAACGGCAATTGGACTTTCTTTTCCGCGCCATAGAGTTCTACGTCGTACTCGATCTGGACACGCGGGGCCCGGTTACGGGCAATGAATTTCTGACTGCTTTGCTTGGCCACTACGTACCTCCTTGAGCAGATGGTTGCTACGGTTAATTGCTGTTCTGCGTGCCCGCAATGCTCTCCACCTGAGCAATGCTGTCTGGCACCAGATCGCGGATAATATCAACAAAACTCATCGTCATTAAACGTTTGCCTCGGCGAATCAATAATGGCGCCGGATTTGTCGGTTCGTGCTTCTCAAGATAATCGCATACTTTGTCAAGCATGCGAAGCGCGTCATCGCGACTGCGAATATCGCCTGTTATAGGCGCCCCTTTGTTACCGTTACCGGCGGCCGTTGCCGCGGTTCCGTCCGTATCGCCAGCACCGTCCGCGTCGCTGCCTTCCGCGGCCACGCCAAGGACTCGATCGCAAACCTGCCGCAAACTGCGCAGCACGGCGGTCAAGGGGCCAAAATCCAGCGATCCGCCCGATCCCAGCTTGTCGGACAGCAGGGAATCGAGGGCGCCAACCGTCTGCAGCGCGTCGCGCACCGCCTGGATCGGCGCACTGTCCTCGGCGGCGCAATCGCGGACCATGGCCTCGATCTGATCCATGTTCTTGTGCTCGCCTTCGCTCGGCGGCGGCAGCTTGCCCAAGGCAACCTCGACATCGCGCACCAGCACCTGTCCGACGGCCCGCGAACGAACGAACCATGCCTTGCGCAGATCGCGCACCAGCGCTTCCGCGTCAACCAGGGGAGCCAGCGCATTGAGGCGCATGGTCGGATCGTTGTCTTCGTCAGGATCCAACTGCGGATGGATGCTGTCCCAGTAACGCTCGACCAGTTGCTGAATCAATAACAGACCCTGATTGAGTCCCGCAATCCCGCTGCCGTTGGTCAGGGCCCGCGCCAGCAGCACGGCCGGGCGCAAATCCTTGCTCCGACCGAGCAGGCTGATGGCGCTTTCGCGCACTGCCGCCCAGTCCGGCTCCTCAGCGGCAATCAGGGTATCGCCGAACTGCTGCTCCGACTTGGCCTGCGCCAGTTGTTCCAGTTCGAGGAAGCTGGCGTCATACTCAAGATTGGGCCCGCACGGTGACAGTTCGGCCGTTTCCTCCAAGATATGAAGCAAGTCGTTCAAGAAGAACCCCCGATCATTTTTCGTTCACCACTTGTCCTGCAACCGCAGCCGAGACCAGATCGCCAAGAGACGCCCTGCAGAGCACATCTAGGTTGCCTAAATGCGCCCACTGTGTCAACGGGCACGATGCAAAATGGTTGGATATATGACGACTCCGCGCTGACGCTACCAGATGTTGCCTGCGCCGGGGGTATAGGACGGAGAGATCATGCCATCGCGAGCTACCACAGTCGCTCCACCCAACTTTCCGGCGGCAGTGGTCACGCCTGCGTTGAGTGCTATTTTTCCCGCATTGAAACCAACCTTTTGAGCGTCAGCCGCGATCTCGCTCCCCGCCTGAATCGACAGTTTGCCCAAGGCACTCAAAGAGATATTTCCCTGACCGGAAATGTGAACATCGCCGGTGGAACTGACGCTGATGTGCTGCTCGAGGTGATCAAGTCTCATGGCAATATTGATTACGGCCGACTTAAGTGCAGCCAGATCGCCGGTCACCTTGTTCATCATGTTGCAGAGTTGTTGGACGGAATAAGTCGTCGCCTCGGGGACTAACTCTGTCTCGTTGATAACTACCGCTTTGATTCTCTGACTACCTGGGTTGAACGCGGACGATGCGACGCGACCTGGTATGAAAGGGGTCTTCATGATTTCGCTGTCCCTGCGACTGAGAATGAGAAGTCCAATTGCATAGGGACAATTCTGCTTGACGCCTGGACTTCTGTCAAGCCAGAGCCCGAGCGGGAACCCCTCCATAACAGTCGTCCGTTCAAATTAAGACTCTCCTGAAAATTAGCGAACAATTAGCCGTGTAACGCAAGACGAGTGCAACAAATCAGAACCGCAACTCAGGGTGTCAGCTAAAGCAAGGCAGAGCCGGACGTCACGGCAATACTGCCGGTGATCAATTGACAGAAATCGCCTGGACTGGGCAGGCCGTCGCAGCAGATCAGCACCGACGGCGCATCGGTCTTTGGATGAGACCACCACAGGCTTTTGTCGCCGCCGCCGTGGTTGAGCATCTGCGCTGCCGTCGCCGCCAGGAGCGGACCAACGGAGTTCAGCGAACTCAGCGCGTAGGCGGTGGTGCCCGTTCCCATATCCTGAAGGCGCTGCGCCAGTTTTTGCGCCAGCAGGCCGCGCAGATCGTCGCCTGCGAAAGCGGCCGGGAAAGGATGGGCGCACAGCGCGTTATCGAGATCCTGCGGCGAATAGTCGATATCGAGACTGGCCATCGCGGCATTCTCGAGCGCCGAATACCAGGACGAAAGATCTTTCCATTCCGACTCGTTGGCAGGGAGGACGGCAGTTTCGCTGGCAATCGTCAGCGGAAAATATCGCCCGACGCGGTCGACGCTGGGCATTTGCACGCCGGCCCAGGCAGTACGTCCGCAGACACCGGGGAGTAGCAGAAAACGCCAGAGCGGGCTGGTCAGGTAGGTGTTGAGCCAATCGTTGCCCAACTGCGCACGACTGCTCGCCAAGGCCCGTTGCAGCCAGTCGTCCCAGGGGACGAGAAAGCGCGCCGGTAACCGCCGCGAGGCGAAATCGCCCAGGTTGGGTATTTTCCCGAACCAGCCTGGAATCCGTGACTCGTCAGCACTCATGACGCGCTTGTCACAGCTTGACCGGACACTGGAACTGCTCGAGGCTCTTGGAACGGAACGGATTCTGGACGCTGCTGGTAGTGACTTCGAACTGCGCCTTGCGCCCGTCGACGTTGAATGTCACCTTGAACTTCTCGGGCTGCGCGGTGTTCTCGATCTCGACGCCGTCGAACATGCGGAACAATGCCCAAGGTCCCTCGAATACCTTTCCCGACGCGCCGGACGCCGACGGCGGTGACAACTGTACGCGCACCTGGGAGCTGCCGCGCGGGCCAGGCCACAACACCACTTGCGGCACTTGTGGACCATGGCTGTACTTGACCAGTTGCCCGTCGACATCGAGGATGAACTGCGAAATGGATGCATCCATCTCAAGCGGCTTGAAATCGAGGCGCAGCCCAGCCGTGCGGCCACCGCCTCGGAAGTAGGTATCGCGAATAGCCGCCGCCCGCTGGAATTGCTCGAGCGAAGCCGAACTGCCCATGGTAGCGTCGCTAAGCTGCTTGAATGTCCATGTCTTGGCTGATACGTCGACGTATTGCTGCAGATTCTTTTGAAAGAAATCGTCGATCAGTCCGCCTGGTGCGAAGAGACGACCGAAGTCCTCCTGGGTGACGTCGCGCTGGCTGCTCTTGACAAACGGATAGCGGCCGTTGATGGCTGCCGGGCAGAAGTCACCGAGCACGGCCGTCAGAGTGGACGACAGGTTCGTTCGGGTTGCGCCGAGTGTCTGGCTAGATCCGGTGGTCGATAGGGACTGCAGCATGGAGCGTAAAGGCTCCGGCATGCGGGCGGACTCAGCCTTCACCTTGTTTGGCACCTCGCTCTGCGGCGCAGCCGCGCCGCCTTTGACGGCGGTTTCGGTGGCGGTTAGCAGGGTGTGCAGCTCATTGATCAAGGCGAGCATCGCATCGAGCGGCGGTGGTTGGCCCGGCGCCGCACTCTTGACGAGGCGGCGCAGCCCGTCGAAGTGGTC
>CAISUK010000290.1 GCA_903888645.1 uncultured Pseudomonadota bacterium
GGATCGCGACCGGCAATGAAGCCCGTCACGCTTCCCGCTATGCTTTCCGCCGCCATTTCTTCCAGCATGCCGGCTTCCGCTACGTGGTGACCGATACGCCGGTGGTCAATCCTGCGTCGGCCTACGAGACGGATGCAATGGTTTCCCAGTACGCCGAGTTCCATTATGGCGACGAGGTTTTCGGTGTCGCCAATTTTCCTAAAACCCTGGCCGATATCGCCATAGATGCGCACCAACGCCATGGCAACGGCCACTTCGGTCGTGCCCTGGATCTGGGCTGTGCCACGGGCCGCGCCTCGTTCGAGCTGGCGCGTGCCTTCGCGCGGGTCGTCGGTATTGATTTCTCCGCCCGCTTCATCCTGGTGGGCAGCAAGTTCGCCGAGACCGGCAGCCTGCGCTACACCATGCCCGATGAAGGCGAGCTGGTCAGCTATCAGGAGCGCCGGCTGGACACCCTGGGACTGGCAGAAGTCGCTGGAAAGGTGGAGTTCTGGCAAGGGGATGCCTGCAACCTGAAGGAAGTGTTCCAGGGCTTTGATCTGATCCTCGCCGCCAACCTGATTGATCGCCTCTACAGCCCGCGCCGCTTACTCGGCGATGTCGCCCGACGTCTCAACCCGGGCGGACTGCTGGTGCTCGCCTCGCCTTATACCTGGCTGGAAGAGCACACCAAGCGCAGCGAATGGTTGGGTGGTTTCAAAAAGGACGGGGAATCCTATACGACCCTGGATGGCCTCAAGGACGCGCTCGGCAAGCAGTTCGATCTGGTGCAGGGTCCGCAGGCCGTGCCCTTCGTCATTCGCGAAACCCGTCGCAAGCACCAGCACACCCTCTCCGAACTCACCGTCTGGAAGCGCCGACCATGACAACCAGGCCCTCGTCAGTGTAGTCAGCGACTACCCTGACGAGGCCGAAATAACCATGACAATGGGGTATTTTAAAATAAGCTGGACATAAAGCGCCGCATAGCCTATTTCCTGCGAAAAGAACCGCTAAGTCCTTGATTCTTTGGTGGAGGTACGCGGGATCGAACCGCGGACCTCTTGCATGCCATGCAAGCGCTCTCCCAGCTGAGCTATACCCCCACAAGCGAGGGCGCATTATACGGACCGGTCCAAATCGTGTAAAGCGCTTTGACCGGAAATTTGCCGCGCTGTCTGCTCACAGCAATTTCCCCGGATTCAACATGCCGGATGGATCGAATGTATCCTTGACCGCACGCATGAGATCCATTTCCACGGCGCTCTTGTAGCGCAAAATCTCGTCGCGCTTGAGTTGACCAAGGCCGTGTTCAGCCGAGATGCTGCCGCCGAGCGCGTCGACCAGATCATGAACGATACGATTGACGGCAGCGGTCTGTTCTATGAAACCGGGATTGTCCTGGGCAACCGCTTTCGATTGGTTGAAATGCAGGTTGCCATCGCCGATGTGGCCGAAACAGACGATGCGCACGCCGGGGAATTGCTCCGCCAGCGCCGCATCGGCACGGGTAATGAATTCGGCCAGGCGCGATACCGGCAGGGCGATGTCATGCTTGATGCTGATGCCTTCGCGGCGCTGCGCCTCTGAGATGTTTTCGCGCAGCGCCCACAATGCTTGGGCCTGCGCTTCGCTGGCGGCAATGACTGCATCAAGTACGCCGCCTTGGGCAAGTTCATCTTCCACCACGGTTTCGAACAGACCATTCAAATCGGCATCGGCATGGCTGTCGGAAAGTTCCACGAGCACCTGCCAGTCATGCCGTTGAGCTAGCGGATCGCGCGCCCCTGAAATATGACTGAGGACCAGGTCGAGTGCCGAACGGCCGACGATTTCGAAGGCGGTGACGCGCTCTCCGCAATGGCTGCGCAACTGCCGCAAGAGCCGCACTGCGGCGGCCGGATCAGCGACTGCCAGCCAGGCGGTAAGTCGCGTGCGCGGCATTGGATGCAGCTTGAGCACGGCAGCGGTAATCAGCCCCAAAGTGCCTTCGGCACCGATAAACAAGTGCTTCAGGTCATAGCCGGTATTGTCTTTGCGCAAGCCGCGCAGGCCATTCCAGACGCGTCCATCGGCAAGCACCACTTCCAGACCGAGCGTCAGTTCCCGCGCGTTGCCGTAGCGCAACACCTGCACGCCGCCGGCATTGGTGGACAGGTTGCCGCCGATGGTCGCCGTTCCTTCGGCCGCCAATGACAATGGAAAGAGCAGCCCGACGCCAGCGGCGGCGGCTTGTACCGCCGCCAGAGTGCAGCCGGCGTCGACAGTAATCGTGGCATTATCGACATCGATCTGGCGAATCTGCTTGAGGCGAGTCAGGCTGACGACGACTTCACCGCCGCGCGGCGTGGCGCCGCCAACCAGCCCGGTGTTGCCACCCTGGGGAACGATGGCGATGCCGGCAGCGGCGCAGGCGGCGACAACGCCGGCGACCTCCGCCGTATTGCCGGGGCGCACCACGCAGGGCGCCGACCCCTGGTAGCGACCGCGCCAATCAGTGACGAAAGGCGCAGCATCGGCCACATCGGTGAGAACGTAGTTTTCCCCGACGATGGCGGCCAGTTGTTCGCGCAGACTCATGGGATATTCACTCGCGTCGGGCTTCGTCCAGTGCATGACGAATCACTGGCCACATCCGCTCGACGGCAGCGATGCCCTCCTCCATCGCTTCGCTGCCGCGATGAAACTCCATCAGCCCGACTTGCGCCAGCCTCGGTGCCAGCACCACGTCGGCCGGCTCACCGGCGAGGCGACTGCGGGCGATGCGCACCTGCATGATGTTCAGGCTGCTGGAGAGAACTTCAAGCATGGACGGCAGCGTATCACCCGGGTCAACGCCATTGGCCATGCCAAATCGTTGCAGCAGCCGCTTCTTCCAGCCGCCGCCATCGTCGCCAGCATGCCGCAAGCGGCCGGCATGACCGACGCGATTGGAGCCGAGATCGACGGCAATGACAATGTCAGCACCGAGTGCCTGGCATATCGTCACCGGTACCGGATTGACCAAGGCGCCATCGACCAGCAGGCGGCCGTCGCGCACCACCGGCGAAAACAATCCGGGCAGTGCCATCGAGGCGCGCACCGCGGCGGCAACGCTGCCTTCGCGCAGCCAGACTTCACGGCCGCTGTCGAGATCGGTGGCGACGCAGGCGAAGGACTTGGCAAGCTCGGAGAAATCACGATCGACAAAATTGATCGAGAAGAAGTTGATGAGTTTCTGGCCCTTGATAAGGCCTCCCTTGGCACCGACATCGAGCAAGCCGAGCACGTCCTGCCAGCGTAAAGCGGCCACCCAATGCTCCAGTTTGTCGAGATCGCCATTGACGTAGGCGGCACCGACGAAGGCACCGATCGAGCAGCCGCAGACGATATCCGGCTCGATGCCTCTGGCATGGAGTGCGCGCAAGACGCCGATGTGCGACCAGCCGCGCGCCGAGCCGGCGCCGAGGGCGAGACCGAGCCGCAGCGGCGCGCTCATTTCACGTCACCGTCAGCTCGGCGTAAAGATCGTGGACGTCGCAGTCGGTGACGGTGACGCGGACCAGATCGCCGACTTCGAGTTCATGGCCGTCGGTGACATAGACCAGCCCGTCGATTTCCGGTGCATCGCCCTGGCTGCGGGCAACCGCGCCATCGTCATCGACATCGTCGACCAGCACTTCGATGCTGCGGCCGATCTTTGCCTCGAGCCGCTGGGTGCTGATGTCCTCCTGGAATTCCATGAGAATCCGCCGCCGCTCTTCGCGGACGTCTTCGGGCAAGCCACCGGGCAGCGCATTGGCGGCAGCGCCATCCACTGGCGAATAGGCAAAAACGCCGACGCGATCGAGCTGCGCCGCTTCGAGGAATTGCAGCAATTCCTCGAACTCGGCTTCCGTCTCGCCGGGAAAGCCGGTGATGAAGGTGCTGCGCAGGGTGATGTCCGGGCAGATCGCCCGCCAGGCCTTGATGCGCTCCAGCGTGTTCTCGGCGCTGGCAGGCCGCTTCATCAGTTTCAGGATGCGCTGGTTGGCATGCTGGAAGGGTACGTCGAGATAAGGCAACACCTTGCCCGCGGCCATCAACGGAATCAAGTCGTCCACGCTCGGATAGGGATAAACATAGTGCAGGCGCACCCAGATACCGAGTTCGCCCAATGCTTCGCACAGGTCATAGAGTTTGGTCTTGAGCGGCCGCCCGCCCCAGAAACCGGTGCGATATTTGACATCGACGCCATAGGCGCTGGTGTCCTGCGAAATCACCAGTAACTCGCGGACGCCGGCATTTGCAAGATTCTCCGCCTCGCGCAGCACGTCGCCGATGGGCCGGCTGACCAGGTCGCCGCGCAGACTGGGGATGATGCAGAAGGTACAGCGATGGTTGCAGCCTTCGGAAATTTTCAGATAAGCGTAGTGCGAAGGCGTCAGCCGAATGCCCTCAGGAGGCACCAGATCGACAAAGGGATCGTGCAGCGGCGGGAGGTGAGCATGCACTGCCTCCATCACTTCCTGCGTCGCATGCGGGCCTGTGACGGCCAGTACCTTCGGGTGCGTGGCACGCACGATATCGCCCTTGGCGCCGAGACAGCCGGTGACGATCACCTTGCCATTTTCGGCCAAGGCTTCGCCGATGGCATCGAGCGATTCCTCGACCGCGGCGTCGATGAAACCACAGGTGTTGACCACCACCAGATCGGCGCCGTCATAAGTGCCAGAAAGCGCGTAACCCTCGGCGCGCAGGCGCGTCAGGATCAATTCGGAATCGACAGTCGCCTTTGGGCAGCCGAGCGAGAGGAAGTGCACGCTCGGTGCAGGAGTTTTTTTCCGCGCCATATCGGTATAGACAACAGCATTTGCAGGGCGGCGAAGTATACAGCGACAGGCGAGGAAAACGCAGTCGGCAGCGAAAGCGCCAAGACTACCAGAACTTATTTGACGCTATGAGCGCCAGCGCACAGAAGAACGACGGCTGATGCTGGACGATCATCGACTCCGATCGACACAACGCTTCAGCGGATAAGGAGTTTGACCATGACCAAGACACGGCAGAGTAACAAGGAACAAAAGAAGCCAGCGGCAATGACGCCCAAAGAAAAGAAAGTCGCCAAGCAGACGAAGAAACATGGTTCCGATGCGCCGCCGATAATAATTCCACGCTGACGCGATCCTGCCTTCTCGACAAGCGCCGGGCAGCGCATTCGCTGTGCTGTGCGTCAGCTTGCAGAAAGCCGCCCGCGATAACCCTGCGGATGATTCGCCTCATTGCGCGAGCCTCCCGGAACACCATTGCTGTACTCGACTGAAGAACCTTGGAACGGAGAAGAAAAATGAAACATTTACCAACTCGCAAGCAACTGGGTCTCGCCGTATCGTGTGCCTTGATACTGGGAGTGATGTCGAATGCAGTACTAGCGGAAACCAGCCCGGCGAATTCAGGCTACCTCACCGATCAGCGCGGTGAGGCAGTACGGAGCGGCTACGGATTGTGCTGGCACACCGGCTATTGGACGCCGGCACTAGCCAGTGCCGAATGTGACCCTGACCTGGTGGCAAGGCCGATGGCGGCGGCCAAAGTCGCCGAAGCAAAGCCACAACCCGCTGCGCCGGTCGCTGCGCCAGCGCCAAAGGCAGTAGTGAAGCCGGCAGCGGAAAAATTGACGTTGAGCGCCGACACCCTGTTCGATTTCGACAAGGCGGTTCTCTTGCCGGCCGGACTGAAGGCGCTTGACGAGTTCGTCACCAAGACCAGGGACATCGCGCCAGAGGTGATCACGGCCACCGGGCACGCCGACCGCTTCGGCTCCGCAGCCTACAACAAGCTGCTTTCCGAGCGTCGCGCCGAAGCCGTCAAGGCCTACCTGGTCGGCAAGGGCATCGAGAAGAACCGGGTCTACACCGAAGGCAAGGGCGAACTGCAGCCGATCGCCGACAACAAGACCGCCGAAGGCC
>CAISUK010000291.1 GCA_903888645.1 uncultured Pseudomonadota bacterium
AGGATCAGCGCCACGTAAAGGGTGCTGTCTTGCAGCAGCGGTAGCGCATCGGCATGCGTCGGCATGGAGACGTCGGGATACTGCAGAAGGATGCTGAAGCTGATCGAAACCGCCTTGAGCTGCAAAGCGATGTACGGCACCACGCCAATCACGGCAATGATCGTGACCAGGCCGCCGAGCACCTGGCTCTTGCCATAACGGGAGGCGACAAAATCGGCGATCGAAGTGATGCGGTTGACCTTGGCGATACGGATCATCTTGCGCATCAGGAACCACCACAGGGCCATCAGCAGCGTCGGCCCCAGATAGATCGGCAGAAAACCAACACCGGAAGCGGCAGCACGCCCGACACTGCCGTAAAAGGTCCAGGTCGTGCAGTAGACGCCCAGCGAAAGAGAATAGATGAGCGGATTGGCGATCAACGAACGGCCGGCGTCGGCGCGCCGATCGCCATGATAGGCAATGGCGAAAAGGATGCCGAGATAGGCGAAGGAAACGAGGGCGATAACCCAGCCGCGAAGCATGTCAGCGCCGCTCTCCGCGGTGCTCGATAACCAGTGCCATGAGGATGATCAGCAACAGCCAGGCAGCGAACAGATACGCATAAAGCGTCGACACGCCAAGGAAATCTCCGGGCTGGTCAAACAGCGCAAGCAGCGGGTAATTCAGCAGCGCAAGGCCGAGCAGAAAAATTGCCACCAGGCGCTGTCCAGTCAGGCGCGAGCGATTCATGGCCTTGCCTCCCGAAGATTCCGGATGATACAAGTGCTTGCTGAAGCGCGGCCAGGCCGGGCTGGAACCACGCAAAAAGCGCGGCGGTCAAAAAAACTCGATGTCCTGATGATCGTGCGCCGCGGGCGCGCCGTCCAGTCCTTTGCTCTGGCCTGGCGCCAGCGAATCCGGCTGACTGAGGATAGCCCCCAATTGTCTGGCAATGTCAGTCAGCACCTTGTGCATTTCTTCGCTGAAATCATAGACCTCGGCCAGCTTGCCGACCTTGGCCCGAACGATGCTGTCGATGCGAGTTTCCTGCTGTTCGGACAAGCCGAGAGACGCAAAAGACGAAGCCAGCTCGTCGAGCAGGCTTTCTGTCATCAGGGAACCGTTGTAGCGCGCCCGCAGATATTTTCGCTCGAAGTCCATGACCGCATTCTGCAGCGCGTCCAATAGACTTGCGGCTGTCACCTTGGACCGCGAATTTTCTTCGCTGACTTGCTGCATATGCAACTTGACGTTCGCACATTCAGCCGCAATGAGTACGTTGTCGCGAAGTCGGCCGCAAAGTTCCGCCTCTTGAACGGGCATGTTGTTGACCAGAATGGTGATGCGATCGAAGTTGAAGGCAGCACGCGTCTTGAATTGAAAAATACGATCCATGCTGCGCACATGGTTGATCACCGCGACTTCCAGTGGTCGGCTTTCTCCATCGTCGCCGATCGTCTGTTCAAGTCCGGGCAGGCGAATCTGGATGGCGGCATCGAGTTTGTAGCCCTGCAGCAAGTGAAACAGCGAATCGATCAAGGCGCGGGGACTGTCGCAATCGTTAAGCGAGCGCAAGAACTTGATCAGCACCGAATATTCGCCGAGATTGGCAAGCACGTGCGTGGCAAATTCTTCGGCCGACTTGGCCTGGCCCAACAGGGCAATCCGGTCTCGCTGCAGGCGCCGAATATTTTCGATCTTTCGCTCGAGAATGACCACGTCGACAGGCTTGACGACATAGTCGTCGCCACCGGCATCGTAGCCTGCCATCACGGTTTCCAAATCGTCATGGGCGGAAATGAACACCACAGGAATCTCGGCGGCTTCGGGAATCTTTCTGATCGCCCGGCAGAGATCATGACCAGTCACTCCAGGCAGCTCGATATCGAGGAGAAACAGGTCGGGAAAACAATGCTTGAGACGCTCCATGCAAGCTTCCGCAGAAGCGAAGGTTTCGACGACATACTTGTCCTCAAGGGTCGCCTCGATCAGCAAGCGCATGGTTTCGTCGTCATCGACACCAAAAACCGTGTAATTCGTTTCCATGATTTCTTACCGGGTCAAATTGAATTCGCTATCGATTCTCGCTGAGCCAACGTTGCAGGGTATCGGCGAGCAGAAGGTAGTCGCGGCGCAATGCCACCGCTGTGGCCGGCTCGGTAACGCCGCCGTTGCGCAGTTGAAGCTCGAGTGCCTTGAATCGATGCGACAGGTCGATGCCACCAATTTGCGCGGTCAATGCCTTCAACTTGTGGGCGGCTGCAGCAGCTTCCTTCCAGTCGCCCGGAGCAATAGCCTGTTCAAAATTGGCCAGGTAACCCGGGATATTGCCCATCGCCGAATTGATTATCTTCCTGGCGAGATTGCGATTGCCGCCAAACTGATTGAGCATTGTCGCCTCGTCAAACACGGCGTACTCGGGCTCGATCCTGGTATTTTGCACGGAACCTTGCTTATCGGGCGCCGCGATGCTGCCATCGCCCGCTATGACAACATTCGCCGGGGCCGAATTTGCCGCGGCTGGGTCTCGCCTCAACCATGCCAATAGCGTATCGTAGAGCACGCTGGCATTGACCGGTTTGGCGAGAAAGTCGTCCATTCCGGCATTCAGGCAGGCATCGCGATCTTCCTGAAAAACATTCGCCGTCATGGCCAGAATACGGACGTCCCGGCCCTTCGGCAAAAGGCGTATGAGCTTGGTTGCTTCCAGGCCATCCATGACTGGCATCTGCACATCCATGAGAATCAGCGTGTAGTCGTTGGCGACAATCAGGTCGACCGCTTCCCGACCATTCGTGGCAATAGCAACCGGCCAGCCGGTGTCCTCCAGCAGCATGAGCGTCACTTCCCGGTTGGTCGGCTCATCGTCGACCAGCAAGATCCTGGTCTGCGGAAAATCGCGGCGCAGCCGCTCGCAGGAATCCTCTTCGGCCAGCGAGACAAATCCAGCCAGAGCGCTATCGCCACGACCCGTCACGGCATCGAGGTTGCGCGTCAGGCAGTCCTTCAGCAAATCCGCCGAGAGCGGCTTGAGCAGGACATCGGTAAAGCCGGCGTGGCAGGCGTCTTCGCGCATCGCCGGATCGCCCGAGGCGGTAACCAGCAACGCCGC
>CAISUK010000292.1 GCA_903888645.1 uncultured Pseudomonadota bacterium
GCTGTGCCTGAATATAGAGAGCTAGAGCAAAGACCGTGCTTTTACCCCAGCCATCGCTTGCAATACCAGCAACAAGCCTTTGACCAATCTGATAGTAAAGTTCAATCAATGCTGAATTGACAGCAGAAAGTGTGCGTTCACGTGCCGAACGAATGAGTTGCGCAATTTCATCGAAGCCTGCTGGCTCAGATATAGACGAATCTGGCAGATTATCGTAATCAATCATGGGTGTATCCTCAGGCAAACAGGTTCATGATGGAAGCTCTCCTTTGGCAAGAAGGTCGGTGAAGATATAATTGACGCTACAGACCCCAAAATCGGGTTCCCGATTGAAGGGCATTTTAATGTAATGCACCTTGTGCGTTTCGGCATCAAGAAACTCGACAATGGCAAGAATAAAGTCGTCAGGCTTGTTGAGCGAGTAGAGAATTTCGTTACGGGTAACGGTGATGGTCGGTGCACCGGAAACGCGCCCCTTGACTTCAATGAAGCGCAGTTTGCCTGTGCCGGGAATGCGACTTTCGATGTCGTAGCCAAGCTTTTCAAGTTCCCGGTCAGTTGGGTCAAAACCGAGAGTGCGCTCGATCTCCATGATGATTGCTCTTGCGCGGGCAGCACTCGCCTGGGTGTCGGTCGGGGTGCTGGTCTCTGGTTCGGGGCGGCCCGTCATGGCGTGTATGAGCCCAATCGGCACAACCAGCATGCCACCAAGCACAACGGGAGGCAGTGGTGAAAGCTGGGCTTCGAGCCGTAACTCTTCAAGCCTTTTATGCATGCGCCCTTGCAGCAGGTCGGCGCGCTTTCGCGCTTCGCCGGAGTTGAGCCGTGCGTTGGATTTTCCTGCTCGCTCTTGCAGCATTAACTCTTCAGCGCGATGGTCCCAATAGGTAATCTCCTTTGTCAGCCGTTCTTTTACGGCTGCCTCGGTTTTAGCTATCAGTTCGAGTTTACGGCCTTTGATTTCTGCAAGATGGTCAGGGACGACGTGAGTGATGGCGTAACCCTGTGCACTTTGCTCCAGTTCTCGTGTAATCCATTGACATTCAGGGCGGTTGAGCAGAGCGTCAACATCAGGCTCGCCTGTCGCAAGAGGCCGAAAATCAAGATAAGGCGCGTATTGAAGGTGACGAACGGTCGATTGTTCGTCCAACTCGACATACATCAGGCGCTTTGAAACAATACGGCGACTACCGTCGCGGTTAAGGCTGGCATCCTGAATGGCATGCTCCAAATAGAAAAGTACTTTTGGCTTTGTTCCGGGGTCGCGTTCATCAACCAGTACGGTACCTCGTTTCAGCAGATCGCGATGCCGTTCGAGTGTCAGATCAACAACAGAATCGAGCAGCGGATGACCGGGGCAGAGGAATGCGGCCAGCGGCTCTCCCTGCGGGGCAACCAGGGTTTTCTCGAAGGCGATGCGCTCGTAACGCGTCAGTACCGGTTCACCGATGCCTATGAGACGGTCACGATTCCTGATTGGAGCGGGGACGTGGGTGATCTCAAATCGGCGGGGTTCACGCTGACGGGCATTGCCGCCAAGGAGCCGGAATGCTTCCAGAAAAAAAGATTCGACATAATGTGGCTGCAACCTCCGAGCATCTGCACGTTCCATATCGGCGCGAATACGCTGGACGTTGGTTGAATCCATTGCATCATGCACCAGCATCCTCTCTTCAAGCAGGGCTTGCAGGTGGCTGCTGTCGAGTGCGGTATCAAGTACTGTGGTGAGAAATGCTTTAGTTTCGGGTTTTTCGCCATATCGGATAGCCTCGATAAGCAGGTCACGCA
>CAISUK010000293.1 GCA_903888645.1 uncultured Pseudomonadota bacterium
CGGCTTAATGCGGTCGCGATCAGCGGTGCCAGCGAGCGCAACCGCGCGCAGCAGAGCGGGCAGATCGAGCGCGACGCGAGCGCCCAGAAGCTCGCTGCACTGCAACAGTACCAGCAGCACGCGCTATCCCTGTTGGATCAGGAGGGCGCCAGCAGGATGACAGCGGCGCGGCGTGCTGGAGAGGATGTCGTAGCGGTCGAGATAGAGATACTCACCGCCAAGCGCAGCACTCTCACCCAGATCGAGAGTGATTACCGCAAGCACATCGATGCACTCAACAGCGAAGAGCAGCGGCACTTGGTCGAAGTGACGAAGATCGAAGACCAGATCAAGTCGTTAAAACTGAGCACCGAGGATCGCATTCGCGAGATGCAGCGTGGTGGCATGACCGACGCCCAAGCCTCCGCCGACCGTGGCCGCGAAGCCGAAGAAAAGGCGTCCGCGGCCAAGCGTTCCCTGGCCGAAGGGGATTTCAAACAAGCACAGACACTCGCCAAAGAAAGCGAAGCCTTATGGGCCGCCAATACCGCCGCGGTGAAGGAAGGCGACATCGAGGTAATCAGCAAAAAGCAGGCACTCGCCACGGCCGTCGCCGGAGTCGGCGCCGGGGCAAAGATCGAAGAACAGGCATTACTGGGAATGGCCGCAGCCCAGAGAGAACAAGCCACTACAGCACATGATGCGGCAACGGCGATGAGTGCGTCACTCGCCGATGTGACGGAGCAGGCTAAGGCCGTCAACGAGCAACTCAACAAGGATCTGAAGATCAAACTGACGGCCGACGAATCAACCGTCAACGAGTTGGTGCGTACAACGGAGCTTCTATTAGAAGGCAAAAAGTTTCTGATTAAAATCCAGCCGGATATTGAGAAGCTTTCAGCGGATATGGATAACGCCATGGCGACGATGCGTGACCATCCTGTTGAGCTGGCCCTGAGTGTCAACGAAGCCAAGGACAAGCTCGCGGAAATCGCCAACATGGCCAAGAGCCTGACGAAGTGGGGCGCCGATGTACCCGAACTGGGGCTATCGGTTACGAAGGCGCTCGCCGACATCCAAGCGGTAGGGACCGCCATGGGACAGGCCAAGGCGGCGATTGCTGCGAATCCGCCAGAGGTGAAAATCACCGACAACGCGGCCGAGGTGATGCGGGCGATAGACGCGCTCAATGGGCACGACACCAACAGCATCCACACGATTCACGAACGCACGGTGCAGGATAACGCCAGCGGCGGGCTGATCCATGGCTTTGCGTCAGGCGGCCCCGTCTTCCCGGCCGCTTCCTGGTCTACCGTCCCGGGCACCGGCAACACGGACACCGTGCCCGCAGCACTGCCGGTCGGGTCCTACGTCCTGCGCAAGCCGGCCGCCAACTACTACGGCTCGTTGCTCAACCGTCTCGCCCTGGGCGGACTGGTCCCGGCCATGCTCACGCCGGGCGAACGGCTTTTCGGACCGGCGACGGTAGGCCGTCTGGGCGCCGGGCTCTTCGACGCGCTCAACGCGATCAGAATACCGCGCGGGAACCTGGCCGCCATGATCGACGGCACCGCGGCCCCG
>CAISUK010000294.1 GCA_903888645.1 uncultured Pseudomonadota bacterium
AAACCACCCGTCAATCACATTGCGAAATGCGCCGGAGTTGCTGTCTGCTGTCCCGAGTCTTTCAACCAGACGGCGGTAGATCGTCTCCAGTCGATGCAAGGGCGTTTCTGTTTCGTTGATCTGCACTTCACTGGTGGCGAATCCTTTCGCGCGTGCGCGCTCCTGAAGCCAGCGACCAAAAAATGTTTTACCGGTACCGTACTCTCCACGAACCGCCTTGAATCCACCGCGACCACCGGAAACCGTGGCCAGTTCTTCATCCAGAGTGGGCGCAAATGCGTCGATGCCCACAGCTAGCGCGTCCAATCCGGCACTCGGAACGGTGCCACGTCGTAACGCGCCTACAATGTCATCCCGTCTCGCGGCGCTAATCATCGAACGCCCCCTGTCGTGGTAATGCGAAACTGTTGTAGCAGTAAAGTCCGATTCAACTCAACCGTACCGGCAGCTTCATCCACCAACAACACAGTCGATTGATCCACATTCAAAATCCGGCGCATGGCGCTCAGCAACCCGCTCAAGCGAATTTCTGGCACAGCGAGCCTTTGGGCAAGAGCAGCGCGTGACAACTTTCCGCCACGCTCGGCCAAGACCGTCAGCAGCTTGCGCATTTGCTCATCGGGTGGCGCCACTCGTGCTGCCAACGAACGCTGCGATGCGTATACCTGGCTTTGCAGAAAGGCATCGATCCAGTCCACTCCTTGAGTGGGTGATGCTGCTGAAATCTGCATCTCCGGCGTGTCGAACAATTGGTTTTGCGCGGTAGGTGGTGCGGGACGGCGCGATACTTTGCGGGACACTGAAACCGGTTGGGGCTCCTCGGATTGAGAAGTTTTCAGATTGGGTATATCCCACCATTCCGGCTGGGCTGGCAGCGCAGGTTGCCATTCAGGCAGAGTCATACCAGAGGGTAGCAACACACTCAATGGTACAGTTACCTCTTGCGATGAAACTCCACCGTGATAGCCATTCTTGCGGCCAGCATACCTGACGCTTTCGCTCCACAAACACACCACCGATGTCGCACCATTCGAAGTTTTGACACGGCCACCTGTCAAAACAATTTCGTTGCTGTTTCCTGCAACTTTGCCCGCGCGCCATCGATCACTTTCGCCACCGGCGGTTTGTGTGGTTCCATCTTCGAGCATGTGCCCGTGATCGGCCGTAATCACAACTACGCGACGAGCTTCTCTGGCTTCGCGCAAAATTGGCAAAAACAATCGCAAATCTTCCAGGTTCCAGCGCTGGTGTAGCTGGTCTGGGCCGCTGAGGTGATCGTCCACCGCATTGTAAACAATGCCGACTATGCGTTGATGCGGGTTGGCAATGGCCGTTCTGACCTCAGATGAAAGGTTTGTCGAATCACTGAGTTCACCCTTGTGAAAAAGCTTGGGCGGCACATCGGCGCGCGATTGTGCCAGCAGCGCGGCATGGCTTGAAAAGCCATTTTTCTCAAGCGAAGAAGTGCCCGTCGTAAGCTTTCCGCAAAGCAAGGTTGCTCGGCTCACCTCGGTGACAGTCGGGAACGCCGCCATCCCTGCCAATGGCCGTGCCACTGAGACAGGCACCATCTCGGCCCAACCCAATCGCTCGGTGCGAGCAAAAAGTTCTCGAAAAATACTGGTACTCAAGCCATCGACTACCAGCAACAGCACAGGTTGATGCGCGGCCAAAGGAGCCACTACACGGTCGAGAACGGATTCCAGCGGAACGATGCGACCATCAGCCTCGGGGGCCTGTGCGTTCCAGCGCTGCAAAGCTGAGGCAAATTGCTGCCCCAAAGTGTTGCGACGAGCGATAACGGAAGCTCGGACTGCACGGTAAGCATTCGACACCTCTTCCAGCTCATCCCCCCCCAGCAATCTGAATCTCGCCCAATCCACAAAAGCGCCTTCGTCGGCTTGCCAACACACAAAATCGGCCACCGTGATTGCGGTTGTTGCAGGCCGCACCAACCAGCGTGAGATTCGCCTTGCCATTTCCACACGGTCGGCCCGCTGAGGTTGGGAGGCGACCAGCACATGGCTCAGAACGTGATTGGCGGCCTCCTCGACAAGTGTCAAAGTGCTATCCGTCGGACTCTGCACATGCAGGGTCAACTGCGTCGCAAATGAACGCATACGTTGATCCAGGCCCAGAGGCAAAACATCGCTCAGGTGTGCGAACTCGGCCACGCGCAGGTCGTTCAGCAAGGCATCGGCTCGATCCAAGGCCGACCGGTAATCCTCGGCATTGCCATCACGAACCACTTGCCGCGCCGCTTCAGCCCAAGCACGTCCTTCTGCAACGCCGACATGTATGTCGTTCACAAACCGCTCAAGCCTGATCGCGGCATGCCCGAGGGCTGCCTGCCCCTCGCCTGCCGTGGCATACAGAACGCCGCAAACCAACCCCATTGCCAGCGCATCACCCGTGCGTCCCGCTTCCACACAGGCCAACACCATGTTTCCGGCCGTCCCTGCCGATTCGCCCAGCCAGTGCAAAGCATCGGATCGTGCGTTAGTCGGTAACAGGTTGAGCGAGGAATCGGTGTCGGGCTGCATAGTCCATCGGAGCAGGGTAGCGGCATCTGGTCGAGCCTCCTCCAATTGCAGGAAGCGCTGAAGCAGCTCTTTCCAGGCTGTTTCCAAGTCGAGAAAACCGTTCGCAACGGGCATGTATGCACCTTGGGCGGTGCCGTCCACCAGCACCTGGGGCATCCATGAGAATCGGCCCAGTCGTGCATCCACTTCTTTAGCGCCAAAGAGCTGCCGTACTATTTCCCATCCCCCAGGCTGAAAGACACGTCCCCGTGCCAAACGTGCGGCGATGTCTTCGGCAATCTCGTTTGAACCAAAAGGCGTCAGCACTACCAGACCGGCACTAGCCACATCGGCTTGCTCAACATCGCATAGTGCTTCGCGCATTGCCAGCATGGAGTCACACCAACGCAAGGAAAACAGCCTTCCGCGTTGCATAACCGAGTCAGGCCATTCCTGCCTGGTAGCCGAACGAATTGCGATGGCTAATGCAGTCGGCTCGCGTACCAATACCGCTTCAAGCTGCGCGGTAATTTGAGGCACCGACATTGTCATGGCTGCGAGCTCCGACGCGCCAGCCTCCAACTCAAGCTTAGCTCCAGGTCACTATCGCTTTGAAGCCGCTCTTGCAGACTCTTCAATACCGAGGCGGCAGCTTCGCTGTTGAGGTCTACCTCCTGCGCCTCCTCCACAAACACGGGCGCTGCGGGCGCGGTTCCTGTGCCGGAAAAAGGCGCAGTAACAGGTGCTACAGGCAATGGCGACAACGAGCCGCCAGATGATATGGGTGCTGTAGCGGGTGGTGCTACGGGTGCGGCAACAGTCAGCAATTGAACGGTGTCCCGCTCCAGTTCCTCAAGCTTCGATTTCAGTGGAATGACATGTTCTTCGCTGCCCAGCGCTTCTTTCAAACGCATCAGAATCGAAGCCGCCGCAGACTGACGATGATCCGGCAAATTCCGTATCGCGTCGAAAATGCTCCACTTTGCGTTGTTCAAGGCATCAACCACGTTCTGGGCTTGCCCCATGCTGCGACCCACAGCAGCTTCCGAAGTTTGAATGGCTGCATTGGCCAGCGTTTGCACCAGTTCGGCATCGGTCGCTGCCTGCAATGAGGCCAGCAACGACTGAGCCGATTCACAGGTGCGCACACGCCCGTCCATCGATGCCTCGTAGCGAGCGGCACGATCTCGCACAGTCACCACCAGCTTCCCTACCGCTTCACGTTTGGCACCGGCCTCACGGCGAACATCGTCAACCAAGCGGCCCACATTAGCAGCATTGAGCGTTTGCGGAACAGTCAGGCCAAACAGGCTGGCGGCACGGGTTACCGCTGTTGACCAATGGGCAGCATCGGGTAATGATTGTTCTCGTAACTCAAGTTCATCAGCCAAGCTGTCTGTGGTTGGTTCAACTGGGCCACCACGCAAAA
>CAISUK010000295.1 GCA_903888645.1 uncultured Pseudomonadota bacterium
ATCGCCCGTAGTTCGTCGATCGCCCGCTGCTCCGCCGCATCGGCCAGGCGCAGGTCGCCACCAGTGTTCTCGATCAGGTCCAGAATTTTCGTCATGCGCGCTTTCACCAGCGGGTAGCGCTCTAGTCTGAAGTTCCGCCGCTGTCGTGGTCACTACGATGGAACAGAAGGCGCTCCATGACTGATTTCTGATGGCCAATTTGGTCTTTTTTTGGGTTCTAAATGTAGTCACTAATATATGTTGCCATTGGCGCCAGGATCGTCTATATTTTGGCTATGCCATCGCGTACCGGAACCGCTCACGTCGTCACCACGACCCGGAAGTATAAGGGCCGGGTCTATCGCACCCATTTGCTCCGGCGCAGCTATCGCGAGGATGGCAAGGTCAAGAACGAGACGCTGGGCAATCTCTCCCACCTGCCTGAACCGCTGATCGAGATCATTCGTCGCTCGCTGCAAGGCGAGTCCTTCGTACCGCTCGGTCAGGCCCTGGAAATCACCCGCTCGCGTCCGCACGGCCATGTGCAGGCGGTGACCCTGGCCATGCAGCGTCTGGGCTTGCCTACGCTGCTCGCCAGCAAGCCTTGCCGAGAACGGGAGCTGGTGCTGGCGATGATTGCCTCGCGCATCGTCGATCCGGCAACGAAGCTGGCCACGACCCGCAGTTGGCATACCTCGACACTGGCTGAAGACTTCGGCGTCACAGAGGCCAACGAGGACGACCTCTACGCTGCCATGGATTGGCTGCTGAGTCGCCAGGATGCGATCCAGAAGAAGTTGGCCACGCGGCACCTTCACGAGGGCGGCCTGGTGCTCTACGACCTGTCGTCGAGCTACTTCGAAGGCACCACCTGTCCGCTGGCCAAGCGGGGTTATAGCCGCGATGGCAAGCCCGGTTCGCTGCAGGTCAATTACGGCTTGCTCACCGATGCCCGGGGTTGCCCGGTGGCGGTGTCGGTGCATGAGGGCAACACTGCGGATAGCGCCACCTTTCTGCCCGCCGTGCAGAAGTTGCGCGAGGACTTCGGCATCGAGTGCATGGTCATGGTCGGGGATCGCGGCATGGTCTCGCAGAAGGCTATCGATGTGCTGCGCGAGACCGACGGCATCGGCTGGATCACGGCGCTCAAGACGGCCTCGATTCGTGCCTTGGTCGAGCAGGGGCAACTGCAGATGGACTTGTTCGATGAACGCAATCTGCTTGAACTCAATTCGCCGGACTACGCCGGCGAGCGCTTGGTGGCCTGCCGCAATGACGCCTTGGCCAAGCTGCGTGCGCACAAGCGTGAGGACCTTCTGGCGGCCACCGAGCGCAACCTCGACAAGATCAAGGCCCGTGTGGTCTCGGGCAAGCTCGTCGGCCAGGACAAGATCGGCGTGCGTGTGGGCAAGGTCATCAATCAGTACAAGGTGGCCAAGCACTTCGCTCTGAACATCAGCGATACCGCCTTATCCTGGGCACGCCAGCCCGACAGCATCGCCAGCGAGGCGGCACTCGACGGCGTGTATATCATTCGTACCTCGGTGCCCGCCACGCAGATGGAAGCGCCCCAGTGTGTCCGCAACTACAAGGCCCTGGCCAACGTCGAACGCGCTTTCCGCTCGCTCAAGACCATCGACCTGAAGGTGCGGCCGATCCACCATCGCACCGCCGACCGGGTCCGTGCCCACATCTTCCTGTGCATGCTGGCGTACTATGTCGAATGGCACCTGCGCGAGGCCTGGCGCGAGTTGATGTTCGCCGACACCGAGCAACACGCCAAGACCACTCGCGACCCCGTGGCGCCGGCTACGCGATCCGAGTCGGCTGAGAATAAAGCGAAGACGCATCGCCTCATCGACGGCACGCCGGCGCATAGCTTCTCCACACTGATGGCTGAACTCGCCACCCTTGTGCGCAATACCTGTCGCGCGCCCCATGCCGGATCCGACGCGCCGACCTTCGAGGTGACCACGACGGCTGGCCCGCTACACCAACGGGCTCTCGCGCTCATCCAGGCGATTCACTTGTAGTCAGAAAAGCAAACCCCCATTACCCCGCAAACCCTTGTGGAATCGCGGAAATTCGTCCGGCATGTGCCGGAACTTCAGTCTAGTCGCTGCATCACATCTTCTCCATGCCCCAAGCTCGCCTCTTCGTCTGCGTGCATCGTCGTCTCCCCCTTGGATGAACTCCCTCGGGTTATCGGCATCACAACAGCAAACTTTCCACTACTTCGACTTTTACC
>CAISUK010000296.1 GCA_903888645.1 uncultured Pseudomonadota bacterium
GTGGCGCGCGCTCGCTTTTGAGCCAGGTTAGGCAATATTTCGGGTTCAAAATTGAGCCTTGCACCTTATTCCGTGCTTATTCCGCGGACTTGGCTCCATCCCAATTTACACTTTACTGGAACTCGCCTGAGTTTTTGTTGTATATAGAGTTTACGAAGGCTCGGAGCAAAAAGGACTCAATGTTTTTCGTTGCCGCAGAAACCGATACGTGGTATGCAGACATATACCTTGCGACCGTTCCGACCTCTGCGCCATTAATTCTCTGAGGAAGCCTGAGCGGGCGATTTAGGTTGGCTGCGAGATTCATTATACAAGCAGTTTGTCGACTTTCCAAGATAGATAACGGTACCGACAGAGCTGTAGAAAATATAGATGCCATGTTTATTTAGGAGCTCTGCTCTATGCGCTTCGGCTTCAGGTGCGGGGATGCCGAAGTGCCAACGGTTACCATTGCGAATTGGGTTAATTGGCTTGTATTCAAATATTGGCTGAACCAGTTGCCTGCCAACGTGATCGGAAAAAGCCTTAACAATCCTTTCTACTTGGGGATTCGTTGGCGTTGTCACGTCGTTAAGCCAGTTTCCAACGGTTGCTGGCGTGACATTAAGCACATGTGCTAGTTCTGCCCGCGTGATTTCGCCGAGGTGATGCTGAAGAGCGGCTATAAGTACGCTTGCTGGGATTGGCACGATTCCTCCACTGTGAAGCCTAACGTGTTCTACGTTGCATTAGGCTGCCGACGTGCCAGGTCGAAACGGGCCACCAGTGTGCTAGGCTGCATTAGGATACTAATGTACTAGACTGCAAGCAGCCCAGCCCCCACGCAACCCTCTCGCCTATGGCTACTGACCCCGCCGTCAAGACACCACCCCGTTGAACCGGGGAAGCCTCGAGGGGCGTGGGTCGGCTCAAATTTTCCCATCTGCCATAGGCAGATTAGAAAGGAAACGGAAACCCGTTGTCTAACGTTGCCCGGTCGCCTTGAGGCATTGCCAATTTTCAAATTCCCTTCACGCTCACCTCCAACACCTGGCTCCAATTCCCCACCTGTTCATCGCGGAGGCGATAAATGGCACGATAGCGCCACAGCACCACGGTGCCGGCAGGCGGCAAGGGTGTCGTGTCGATATGGTTGGGAGTCATGTCGATGGTGAGCAGGGAGAAATGGCCGTCGCCATGGTCCACCTCGAGCTCCAAGGCGTCCATGCCGTGCATGGCCCAGAGAACGCGCGGATGCCCGCCTTTGAAGTCCACGTTTAGGACCGGCTGCATGGCGGATGGGTCCACCGGGAGGCTTTGCACCGGGATTATGTACAGCGCCTTGCCGATGGCTTCCGTGTAGTTCTTGTGTATGCGGATGCGCGTGATGACGTTGGCCAGATAGCCGAACACATCGAGAAAGGGCTCGCCCGGGGGCGGCGTGAGGATCGGCAGCGAGGGGATAGCGGCTTTACCGGTTGGGGAGCCGTCGCGTATGGCGTTCTTCAAGGCCACCGCGGCCTCGCCGGCGGCTTTGTAGGCGGATTGCAGGTCCAGGCTATACTTGAACCAGGCGGTTGCCCTGTCCAGTTCGGACAAGTCGTCGGCGCTGAAGTCCAGCATCGTGGCATAGGCCGACAAGACTGAATTGATATGCACGATCAGGGCCAGCTTGCCCGAATCGACACGAGGGATGACAGTTGAACCCGACACGATGCCCTCCTGCTATCTTCACGGAAAATTAACACAAGCAGCATGCAGGACTTAGCTTAGCTCTGGAGTGTTGGCGGTTGCAAGGGTTTTTCGTGGGGCGCTGCAAAGACCTTCTGTGCGGACTCCGCGATCTTGCGGGGCGACGCCCGGGCTCGCGGGATGAGCGACCAACACCTGGGGGCCGGCTCAGAGAGTATCTGGCATGCTGTCCAGCCGCCGGGAACAGTGACGGCAGATATTCGCCAGGCGCCCCATGGGAGCGGAGCGGCGCCACAAGGACAGTGCGAGGCTCCCCAGCGGCTGGGAACCACGCCAGAAGGGCTGTGGGAGGCGCCACAGGGCCTGTGCAACGGTGAAAATTTGGATTGCGGATTCAACTTCTTGGCGCAAGGCTGAAAGGCTAAATATATTCAAAGAGTTGCGACCGTCGAGCGATTTCGCGCAAAACGCTTGGGAACCGATGTAGAAGGTCTCTGCGTCGATGTAGAAGGGCTCTGGCGCGTCTACGAGACCTTTGGAGTGAATACACAAGGTCTCTGGCGCGACTCCCAGACCTTGGGAGTCACCGCACAAGGTCGCTGCCAAAGCCCCCAGGCATGATGCGTTGCCGCATGGTGCCTCTGGCGGGCTTCCGCGGGATTGGGCGCGGACAATGGAGCCGCGCGCACTCGCCCTGTGGTTCGCCGTCGCCGTGGTCGCCTGGTCGAGCGCGGACCTGTGGGCAGCGGATGGGTGCGACCTGGATCCATGGCCTGGGGGGGCGCGATCAGGACCTGCGTGTCCCGTTGGAGCACATCGAAGGACACCTGCTGATCGTGGGCACCACGGGTGCCGGCAAGACGCGCGCCTTTGATCTTCTCGTCACCCAGGCCGTGTTGCGCGATGAGGCAGTCGTTATTATCGACCCCAAAGGCGACCAA
>CAISUK010000297.1 GCA_903888645.1 uncultured Pseudomonadota bacterium
CATCCGCACGGCAACGCTGATGAGCGCCATGCAGTGCGAAAAATTTCGCTACGGCATGATCAGCATGTGCATCGGCACCGGCATGGGCGCGGCAGGGCTGTTCGAAAGAATCTGATCAGAGCCCGGAAATCAGGCGCCCCAAGTATTCGTTAATTGCCGTTCTGCTACTTTCCAGAGCGCCAGCCGAAGGCAGCAGGTTTTGCAGCAATGATGGCGAATCTCGCGTAAATCCGGTTGCTGCGGGTGTAACAGTGAATCCCTGCCTCTCAAACGCCGCAACAGCGCGCGGCAGGTGCCACGCCTGGCTGACGAGCAGAATCCGCTGAATGCCAGCGTCCTTGAGTATGCGCGCCGAGAGACTGGCGTTTTCCGCAGTGTCGCGCGATTCGCTCTCTACCCAGCGCACCTTGACCGCGAAGTCCTGCTCCAGCACGGCCTGCAT
Source organism: uncultured Pseudomonadota bacterium (assembly GCA_903888645.1). GTDB lineage: Bacteria > Pseudomonadota > Gammaproteobacteria > Burkholderiales > Rhodocyclaceae > CAISUK01. Next base: position 443 of record CAISUK010000297.1, read on the forward strand.
CAATTGCGCCTCGGGTTGACCGCCAAATGGCGCTCCCGCCGTGACTAGCAGTGGCAGGCCACTTCGACGGTGAAGAAGTGCGGCATAGCGCAGGCGCTCTAACGTGTAAATACTCACGGTGTCGCCGCCATATTCCGGGGCCATGTAATTGGTCCCACCGCCGAGCACGACGATTACCTGCGCACCAACAAGCGCCTCCGGGGCGAGCGGCGCGCTCACTTCCTGGCTACGTAGCAGGGCATTAGCGACGGCAGGCAGGCTCAGCGCCACCAGACCTAGCAGCGCCACGGTCGCCAGCAACGTGCCGATTCGTCGCCGCCGACTAGCCAGCCACAAGCCAAAGGCGATCAGCAACAACGGCCCGAATGGCGGCAGTATGAGAGCAACGATGATCTTCTTTAAGTAAAACATGGGGCAAAGGCCGATCTGATCGGGATTTACCGGTATCAGCCGGGCGGATATTATCGACGCATTTACACTCTGCCGGAGGTGGTTCGCTCTTCGCACCGGTGCGGTCGGTGTACAGGGATGAAGCGAAGACATGCATGGATCTGTCGATATTCGAATCGTTCGGTTGGCGCGATGCAGTCATGGTGGTGGTGGTGATCATCGCCATCTATATGCTCATCTCGGTACTACGCTTGTTGCAGTTCCGCCGCCACTCGACAGCGATGGTATGGCCGCCGCCGCAAGAACCCGTGGTGTCCACCAATCCAGCACCTGAACAGGATGAGCCCCTGCTTGGCGACGCCGTGACGATCTCACCCGAATTCGCTGCGCTGCTGCCAGCGTCAGCAATGAACGCCGCGCCAAAATGGGAGGTTCGCGACGAACCGCCGCGGCTGGAGACGGCGGAGCCCATTGAGCTTGCTGGCCAGATAGAACCGGGGTTCCGCACGCCGCCGCAGCGCTCCGGTGTCGAGGCCGAGTTGCAGTATCTGCGTGGCGATCTGGCGCGCTTGAGCGACCAGATCGCCGAGGTGCGCGACGACGTCGAAATGCTCAAGGCCAGCCGCAATGTCTCGCCGCTTTACAGCGAGGCCATGGGACTGGCCCAGCAAGGTCACGATGCGCGCAGCATCGCCGGGCGCTGTGGCATATCGGTAGGCGAGGCGGACCTGGTAGTCGCCTTGAGCCGCAAGACCGGCGGATTCGATGCAAGCGAAGAAAGCGAGGACGCAGATGGCAGAGCAAGCGCAGACGACCCCAGACGATGACTCGCTGAAGAAGCGCCTGATCGGCCGCATCGCCGCGGCGGGCGTAGTCATCGCCGGGCTGCTTGGCGGCCTGGCCGTGTTCGACGCGATGAATACGCCACCGCCGGAGAAGATCGCCGCGGAGCCGCCAAAGCCAATCTCCGAGCCATTGCCGACAGATGCGGCGCAGAAAGAGCCGGCGCCTGGCGACGCGGCCAAGGCCGAACCAGCCAAGGCCGAGGAAAAACCCGCGGAAATCAAGGTTGCCGAAAAACCGGTCGCGGCCGAACCGGAACGCAGCGCATCGACGGCCGCCCCTGCTTTTACCGAACCGAAAGTGGCAGGCAAGGCAAGAGCTCCGACCAAGCCGGCGACGGCGCAATCGGCGATGCACAAACCCAGCGAACCGGTGGTCGTGGCGCGGCCCGACCCGGGCAAGGAAATCGCCCGCAGCCAGGACGCTGCCGTCACCCACCATGCACCTGCGTCGCGGCCGCTTGCCCAAGTGATCGAGGCAACGCGGCAATACCTGTTTCAACTCGGCGTATTCAACAATACCGCCAACGCCGAAGA
>CAISUK010000298.1 GCA_903888645.1 uncultured Pseudomonadota bacterium
TGATGACCGGCTATCCGGGGATTTTCGCCGGCGGCGACATGGTGCCCTCGGAACGAACCGTCACCGTCGGCGTCGGCCACGGCAAGAAAGCCGCAAGGCATATCGACGCCTGGCTGCGCGACAGCACTTACACTCCGCCGGCCAAGCACGAAATCGCCAGCTTCGAACGACTCAATACCTGGTATTACTCGGACGCGCCGAAGACCCTGCAACCGCAACTCGACATCATCCGTCGTCAGTCGACTTTCGATGAAGTCCAGGGAAGTCTAGACGAACGCAATGCCCAGTTCGAGGCGCGCCGCTGCCTTTCCTGCGGCAACTGCTTCGAATGCGACAACTGCTACGGTGTCTGTCCCGACAACGCCGTGACCAAACTCGGCCCTGGCCAGCGCTTCGATTTCAAGTATGACTATTGCAAGGGCTGCGGCATCTGCGTCGCCGAGTGTCCGTGCGGGGCAATCAAGATGGTGCCGGAAGAAATCTGAGCCGGGTTGTCGGACGCTCCTTAATGGGCGACAGCTGACCAGGATCTCAATCGGCCGATTCGACGCTGAGTTGCCCAGTTGCCTTGACTGCGCGGCGGTTCCGATACCAATGGGATAGCTGGTCAAGGTAGAGGTATACCACCGGCGTCGTGAATAGCGTCAAGACCTGCGATACCGCCAGGCCGCCGACCATGGCGAAGCCGAGCGGTCGGCGTAGTTCAGAGCCGGTGCCGCTGCCGATCATCAAGGGAATTCCCGAGAAGATTGCGCACAGCGTGGTCATCATGATCGGCCGAAAGCGCAGCAGGCAGGCCTCGAAAATCGCCTGCTCCGGCGCCAGTCCGCGCTCGCGTTCCGCGGACAAGGCAAAGTCCACCATCATGATGCCGTTCTTCTTGACGATGCCGATCAGCAGGATGATGCCGATCAGGGTGATCACCCCGAGATCGAAGCCGCAGGCCCACAAAATCGCGATGGCGCCGAGCCCGGCCGAGGGCAGGGTAGACAGGATGGTCAGCGGATGCATGTAACTTTCATAGAGCAGACCGAGCACCACATACACCGAAACCAGCGCCGCCAGGATCAGGAGCGGCTGACTGGCCAGCGAGCTCTGAAACACTTGCGCCGCGCCCTGGAAGGAACCGCTGATGCTGGCCGGCAGGCCGAGTTCGTCGCTGGCCATCTGCACCGCATTGACAGCATCGCCGAGGCCGACACTGGGCGGTAGATTGAAGGCCATCGTCACCGCCGGATAGCGGCCCTGATGGTTGATGGTGAGGAAACCGTTACGGCTGGTATCGACCTTGACGAAGGCCGAGAGGGGAATGCGTTTACCATTGAGCGGCGAAGTGACGTACAGCTTTTCGAACAGGTTCGGGTCGCCCTGCAGCTTCGGCGCCACTTCGAGGATCACCCGGTAATTGTTGACCTGGGTGAAATATTGCGCGACCTGCCGCTGGCCGATGGCGTCATAGATGGTGCCGTCGATCATCGCCGGCGTGACGCCGAAGGTGGCGGCGCGGTCGCGATCGATGGTCAGCATGGCCGTCGCGGAACGGTTCTGCTGATCCGTGGAAGCATCGATCAACTGTGGCAGCGTGCGCATCTTGGCGAACAGCGCCGGCGCCCATTGATTGAGTTCGTCGAGATCGGCGCCGGTCAGCGTGTATTGATATTGACTGCGCGAAGCACGGGCGCCGAGCGAAAGATCCTGTGCCGATTGCATAAACAGGGTAATGCCATGGATCGCCGCCAGCTTTGGCCGCAGCCGGGCGATGATTTCATCCGATGACGCTTGCCGGCCGGCCGCCTTGCTTCTGAGGCTGATGTACATGCTGGCATTGTTGGCGACCAGCGAGGCGCTGGAACTGGAGCCGTAGCTGATCGTGAAGTTGTCGATGTCGGCGTCCTGGCGGAGCACTTCGGCCAGCGCCACCAGGCGCTCCTGCATGGCCTGCGAGGAAATGTCCTGCCCCGCTTCGGCGTTGCAGCCGATAATGCCGGTGTCCTGCTGCGGGAAGAAGCCTTTCGGCGCCAGGATGAACAACGTCACTGTCGCCGCCAGGGTGACGACGAACACAGCCAGTGTCACTGCGCGATGGCGCAGGACCACGATCAAGGCGCGCCGATAGGCATCGAGCGTTAGCGCAAAGCCGCGTTCGAACAAATTGAACAGCTGCCCGTGGCGTTCTCCATGTCCGCCCGGCTTTAGATAGCGCGCACAAAGCATCGGCGTCAGCGTCAGCGATACCAGCACCGAGATGACGATGGTGACGCTCACCGTGACCGCGAATTCGCGGAACAGGCGGCCGATGACGCCGCCCATCAGCAACAGCGGAATGAACACGGCAACCAGCGACACCGAGATCGAGATGATGGTGAAACCGACTTCCCGGGCACCGTTGATCGATGCCTGCAAAGGCGATGCGCCCTCTTCAATGTGCCGGTAGATATTCTCCAGCATGACAATGGCGTCATCGACGACGAAGCCGACGGCGATGGTCAGCGCCATCAGCGAGAGGTTGTCAAGGCTGTAATGGCACAGGTACATCACCGCCGCGGTGCCGAGCAGCGCCAGCGGAATCGCCGTGCTGGGAATCAGCGTCGCCGACAGGTTGCGCAGGAAGACGAAGATCACCAGCACCACCAGCACCACCGAGAGAATCAGGGTAAATTCGACGTCCTCCACCGAGGCGCGGATGGTCTGGGTGCGATCCTGCAGAATTCGCACCTCGATGGCCGGCGGCAGATCGGCTTCCAGCTTGACCAGCGCCGCCTTGACCCGGGCCACCGTCTGGATCACGTTGGCATCGTTCAGTTTGTTAATGACCAGGTTGATGCTGCGGCCGTTCTTGAATCGGTCGTCGCTGGCGGCTCCCTGGCCGTTGTAGGCCCAAGCCGCCGCCTTGGTGTTCTCGGCGCCGGCCTGGGCGATGCCGATGTCGCGAACGCGAATCGGCGCGCCATTGCGGTAGGCCACCACGGTGTTGTTCCAGGGTTCTGCCGAGAGCAACTGGTCGTTGGTGTAAACGGTGAATATCTGCTGCGGGCCGTCGATGACGCCCTTGGGGGCATTCACCGTGGTCGCAGAGATGGCAGTGCGTGCCTCTTCCAGGCCAAGGCCGATCGAAGCGAGTTTGGCCGGATCGAGTTGAATGCGCACCGCCGGTTTCTGCGCGCCGCTGATGTTGACCTGGCCGACCCCTTCAAGCTGCGACAACTGCTGGCCGAGGATGTTGTCGGCATAGTCGCTGAGGGTGGTCAGTGGCAAGGTATCGGAGCGCAGGGCGATGATCAGGATCGGCCGGTCGGCCGGATTGGTCTTGCGGTAGGTCGGCGGGCTGGGCATGCCGGAAGGCAATTGGCCGGCAGCGGCGTTGATCGCCGCCTGCACGTCAAGCGCGGCGGCATCGATGTCGCGATCAAGGGCGAACTGCAGGTTGATCGAAGTACCGCCGAGTGAGCTCGACGATGTCATCTGCTCGACGCCGGCGATCTGTGCAAACTGACGCTCGAGCGGCGCGGCGACGGTGGCGGCCATGGTGTCCGGCCCGGCGCCGGGCAGCGAAGCGTTTACCGAAATGGTCGGGAAATCGACTTGCGGCAGCGGCGCCACCGGCAACAACGGCCAGGCGATGATGCCGAGCAGCAGCAGCGCCGCAGCCAGCAGCGAGGTGCCGATCGGCCGTTCGATGAAGTGGCGGGAAAGGCTCAAGCCGGAGATCCGCTGCGCGCTACGGGTCGATTGGCTTCCTTGGCGGCGGCCCCGGCGTTGATGCGCGAGCCCGGCCGCAGCTTGGCCTGACCGTCGGCGACCACCACATCGCCGGCCTTCAAGCCTTCAGCGATCACCGCCTTGCTATCACGCAACAAGGTGACGCGGACAGTACTGACCTCGACCGTCTGATCGCTGCGCACGCTGTACACGAAAGCTCCTTCAGGACCGCGCTGCACCGCCGAAGCCGGCACCACCAGCGCATTGGCAAGGTTGCCGAGAACCAGGCGGACGTTGATGAATTGTCCAGGCCACAATTTGTGTTCCGGATTGGCGAACTGCGCCTTGAGCTGAACGGTACCGGTGCCGGCGTCGATCTGGTTATTGATCAGCAGCAGCTTCCCTTGACCAAGTAGATCCGTTTCGTCGCGGCCGTAGGCGAGCACTTGCAGGGGCGATTTACCGTGCTTCAAGGCGGCACTGACCCGCGCGAAATTGTCTTCGGCGATGGTGAAGGTCAGCGTCACCGGATCGATCTGATTGACCGTGACGATGCCGGTCGCTTCGGCAGCGCGCACCAGGTTGCCGGCATCGGTAAGGCGCATACCGGTGCGGCCATTGATGGGCGCACCAATGCTCGTGTAGCCGAGTTGTACCCGGGCGTAATCGAGCTGGGCACGATCGGCGCGCACCGTCGCTTGGTACTGCGCCAACTGGGCTTTCTGCGTGTCATAAGTCTGCTGCGCGATCGAATCCAGGGCCAGCAATCCGGCGTTGCGCTTGAGGTCGAGTTGGGCATTGGCGACTTGTGCCTCGTCGCGCGCCAGTTGCGCCGCCGCCTGGTCGACCTGCGCCTGGAAGGGCCGCGGATCGATCTGCGCCAGAACGTCCCCGGCATGGACATCCTGACCTTCACTGAACAATATCCGCTGCAATTCGCCATCGACCCGGGCGCGGATGGTCACCGAGGCGCTGGCTTGCACCGTGCCGATGCCGGCGATGCTGTCAGCGACTTCCTCGCTCGTTACCTTGGCGAGGACGACCGAAACGGCAGCCTGCGCGGCTGGTTTCTTTTCCGTGGAAGCGAACAGCCGCGGTACGAACCAAACGCCCAGCACACCCGCCACGCATATCCCGACGAGGATTGGCGAGCGGCGGCGCGAGCGCAAGGTTGCGGCGAGCGTTTTCAATCGATGGCGAAGCAATAGAGCAGCCCGGCGCCGCCGGTGCTCACCAGATTTTCCTGACCGCAGCCGCGGCTGGCGTGGGCGGAATTCCACGAAACATTGCCGCCGCCGGTTCGGTCAAAATGGCCGACCTGGACCGAGCCTTCTGCAGCGCTGCTCGTGTAATTCTTGCAGGTATGGTCGGCACCATCCGTGAAAGCGGTACCGTCAGTTTGGGAGCCGGTGAGGATGTCATGCTGATTGGGTTTGTCGCCGGCGCCTTTGACAGGCTCGTTCTTTTCGGTCAGCGCGGTGGTCCGGCTCAGGTTGTTGCCGCGTCTTGCCGCATCGAGATTATCGCCATGCAGATCGGCGACATCCTTGGCGATGGCGGCACCCTTGGCGTTGTGCCAGGGACCTCGGCCAATGCGGTCGCGGGCATTCACGGCAGGCTCACCGTTGGCCGCTGGCGTACTCAGATAGGCGTGCCACGTTTTGCTGCTGCCGGCCGCTGCGGCGAGTTTCTGGCAGTGCTTGTCGGCACCGACGAGCCCACCCAGATCGGCACCCTTGCCCGGGCCCTCGCTGGTGACGAAAAAACTGAGCGGCGGTGGCGGCGGCTTGGGCGCATCGGCATTGGCTGGCGCCGGGGCTTGCTGGGCAAAAGTCGGCGAGGCCAGAGAGACGAACATCAGGCAGGCACAGAGGTTTAGCGGGCGGGTATTCATGAGAAACATCTCCGGTTGATTATTGGTCGGTTTAAGGCACGTTGGCGTGCGACAAGGCCCGGCCAATGCCTGATGGCACGGACCGGGCCGGGAAAACGCAGCGGGCTGCTTATTCTTTGTTCTTGAAATCGTCGTGGCAGGCCTTGCAGGCCTTGCCGAGCTTGCCGAATTGCTCCTTCACTGCGGCGGCATCGCCACCGGCGGCAACTTTGGCGAGTTCGTTGGCTTCCTTGTTGAAATTGGCGGCGGCGTCACCAGCCTTCTTGCCGTCCTTCCACAGTTCCGGCTTGGCCAGTGTGTCATGCCAGCCCTTGCCCTGTTCGGTACCCGCCGGAAACAGCGAACCCAAACCGGAATTGGCGATGGCGGCGATAGTGTTGGCGGACTTGATGACATCATCCTTGTTGTACTGACCCTCGACGCTGGCCTTGACGCGCTCGGAATTCCAGCGCAATACCTGGTAAGCGGACTGGCGCCACTTGATCAGGTTTTCCGGCTTGGTCAATGCTTGGCCGGGCGGGGCAGGCGGTGGCGGAGTCTGTGCCGACACCCCGATCGAAACGGCGAGGGCGGTTGCGGCAAGGCTGGCGGCGAGGATGGTCTTGAAGCACTTGTTCATCGGTTTTCCTTGGTTGGATTGTGTGGATTGGGGGATTAGCCCGCTTTTTTGGCGGGGTTCTGGTGGCGCTGTAGCAGATTGACGGTCAGCGCAGGTTTGCAGCGAGCTTTGCCGCCGCAAGCTTTTGTACGGTTTCGAGCGCTTTCTCGACATTCGCCGTCGGCGCCAGGCCGCCGAGCGTAGCGACGATCCTGCCATCGGGCGTGACGATGAAGGTGGTGCGCTCGGCGAGGCCGTGATCGATGTCGGCGCCGCGCGTGTCCTTCTTGCCGACCGGCGTTTCCCTTACCGCAAGGTCGTAGGACTTGGCGATCTTTCCGTCGTCATCGGAAGCGACTGGTAGCTTGCCGGCGCAGTATTCCGGATCGGCGGAGAAGGCGTTGAGGCGGGCGATGCTGTCGAGCGACACGCCGACGACGCTAGCGCCGGCAGCGGTAAACTTGTCGATATTGACAGCGAAAGTGTGCGCCTGAGCATTGCAGCCGCCGGTGAATGCCGACGGGTAGAAATAGACCACGACCGGCCCCTTCTGCAGCGCATCTTTGAGCGAATAAGCAAAGGCTTTGCCGGCCAGAGAAGCCTGGGCCTTGAATGCAGGTGCAATGTCACCGTCCTTGAGAGCAGCGCGCGCCGGCAGCGAAACGAGGCCCGAAACGACCAACATAATGAGTAATTTTTTCATGGCAGTGCCTCGTCAGGATTTCTTGTAAAAGTTGTGGCAGGACTTGCAGGTGCGCGAAAGATCGGTGGCCATGGCGTTAGCGCTATCGAAATCCTTGGCCTGTACCAGTTTCTCTATTTCGATACTCAACTCCTTGCTCTTCTTGGAAAGCTCGACCGCGTCTTCGGCATCGCCCTTGTGCTTGTAGAAAACTTCGACTCGGTCGAACATTGCCTCAAGTTCCTTGAGCGCGGCGAGACTGGCCTTGACATCCTTGTCGGCGATGGTCGACGCCAGACTTTTGTTTGTGTCGTCGACACTCTGCATGAAATCCGTATCCATTTCGCTGTCAACAGACCAGGCACTGCCGGCCAGCGCCGAAAGGATTCCGCAAAGAGCGATTGTCTTACGCATACTGCATGAGCCTCGGTAGATGTTGAAATTAGTCTTGCAATGCCGGTATTGCCTTCGTCACAGCGGCCCGGATACCTGAGCATCCGGGCCGCTCTCGAGACTGAGGCTATTGCCGGGTCAGGCAATCAGTTCCTTGATGACCTTGCCGAATACGACGGTGGGTCGTTCCGAACGTCCCTTGTTGATAAAGATCGTCTTCAGGTGATCGAGACCAAGCAGTTGCAGCAGCGTGGCATGCACATCGTAGGTATCGACAGCCTGGTTCTTGTCGGCGATCTGCAGGCCGATCGCGTCCGTTGCACCATAAGTCGTGCCCGCTGCGGAACCACCTCCCGCAAACCACTGTGTGTATCCCCAGGGGTTGTGGTCGCGTCCGGTACCGGACTGGCCGTAGGAAGTACGGCCGAATTCCGATGTCCACACCACCAGTGTCGATTCCAGCAAACCGTGCGCTTTCAGATCGGCTAGCAGTGCCGCGATCGGCTTGTCCACCGCCTTTGCCTGCGCAGAGTGGTTCTTCTCTATGTCGTTATGCGCATCCCAATCCCGGACGCCATTGGCCTCGCCGGATACGACATGAACGAAGCGCACACCACGCTCGATCAGGCGGCGCGCGCGGAGGAGGTTGGTGCCGTAGTCGTTGGTTTCCTTCTCGCCGATCCCGTAAAGTTCCTTGGTGGCATCGGATTCCTTGGACAAATCCACCGCTTCCGGCGCCGTAGTTTCCATGCGGTAAGCCAGTTCGTAGGAGCGGATGCGCGCCTGCAGTTCGGTGTCATCGGGGTAACGGGTAGCGTGATGCTCGTTGAGCTTTTTCAGCAGATCGAGGTTGTCGCGCTGCTGCGCTGCCGTCGTCAGTTCCGGCCGATCGAGGTTGAGGATCGGCGAATCGCCGAGACGGAAAGGTGTGCCCTGATAAACGGCTGGCAGGAAGCCCGAGCCATAGTTGACCGAACCGCCTTCCAGACCGCGTCCGCCGCTGGAGAGTACGACATAAGCCGGCAGGTCGGCGTTGTTCGAACCGAGCGCATAAGTCACCCAGGCGCCCAGCGCCGGGCGACCCGGAACGACGTCACCGGTGTTGAGCTTGAGGATCGAAATATTATGCGTCGCGCCGACGGTGACGCTGGACTTGATGAAGGCAATGTCGTCAGCGCGCTTGGCCAGGTTCGGCAACCAATCGGAAAACCAGGCACCGCTTTGTCCATACTGCTTCCAGGTACGATTGGTCGCCTTGATCTTGCCGACCCCACCTTGCGTACTGGTCTTGATGCCCTTGAGGAAAGACGCCGGCACTTCCTGTCCGGCCAGTTTGATCAGGTCGGGTTTGTAGTCATACAGGTCGAGCGTGCTGGGCGCGCCGTTCATGTGCAGCCAGATCACCGCCTTCGCTTTGGCCGGAAACTGCGGCGGCTTCGGTGCCAGCGGATCGACAAACGTGGCCGCTTCCGCAGACGACGAGGTGAGGCCGGGGACGAATCCGGCTAGGGCAGCAGCGCTGAGACCGGCGCCGGTATTGACCAGGAAATCCCGTCGCGATGTGTTGTTCGCATCCATGATGTATTGTCCTTTTTCCGATGATTAGTAGCGGTAGGTGAACTCGTTGGTATTAGCCAACGTGTGCGCCAGATCGACAAACGCTGCCAGCCGCACCGGGTCCGCCGCCTGGGTGTCGGTCAGGCCGGCGGGAATGCTGATGGCCAGCTTGCCGGTCGATAGCTGCTGCTTGATGACTTTCTCGTGATTGCCGAGGAAGGCCAGCGCAGCTTCCTTCTCGAACTTGTCGGGCGAACGGGCGTAGAGGATCTGGAACAGCCGATCCAGTTCCGCGGTCTCTTTTCCGCCGCCTTCCTTGATGACACGGCCGGCAAGGTTTTGCGACCACTTATAGACCAAATCGTTATTGACCAGTGTCAGTGCCTGCAGTGGGGTGGTCGTCACGTCGCGGCGGCTATGCACGATCTGCGACGAAGCACCGTCGAACACTTCCAGCAACGGATACGGAACGCTGCGTCGGGTGAAGATGTAGAGGCTGCGACGGTTCTGATCCTTGGCATCCTCGTCAGCCTTCCATAGCGCACGGCCGCCAGCGGTAAGGACGGCCGGAACTGGCGGCAAAACGCTGGGGCCGCCAACTTTCTCGACCAGCAGGCCGGAAGCCAGCAGCAGCGAATCGCGAATTTGCTCGGCTTCCAGGCGCTGCCTGGGGAATACCGCCAGCAGCTTGTTCTGCGAATCCGCCTTGGCGGCATCTTCGCGATTGTCGGAGGACTGGCGATAGACGCTTGAGAGGAATATCTGGCGATGCAGCTTCTTGACGCTCCAGCCTTCCTTGACGAAGTTATCGGCCAGATAATCGAGCAGTTCCGGGTGGGTCGGGCGATCGCCGGCCTTGCCGAAATCGCTGACCGTGGCGACGATGCCGCGACCGAAATGCTGTTCCCATATCCGGTTGGCGATAACACGTGACGTCAGTGGGTTATCCGGACTCGCGATCCAGTTGGCCAGCGCCGTGCGGCGGCCCGACGACGTGGCAGTGGGGAAGATTTGCGGCTTGGCCTTGCTCGGGTTGTAGAGCGCCGGAAAATCAGGCTGAACCTCATCGAGCAACTTGTCGTGGATGCCGCTGAAACGCACGTGCGTCGCCGGCGCGTCGGGATGGCCCAGTTCGGTAATTGCCGAAATCGCCGTTGAACCCCTGGCTGGCTTGAGGTTGTCAAACTTCTTGATAGCGTTGGATAGTTTGCGGAACTGATCCTGCAGCCCCTTGTATTCCGCCTTCTTGTCCTTGTCCTCGGCCGACTCGTAAAGATAGGTAATGTAGCCGCCAACCAGGCCGACCTTGCCCAACCAGCCGGTATCGTCATCCCCGAGGTTGTTTTCATAGCGCTGGTTGATCCAGCGATCATGCGCATCCCACTGCTCCTTCGGCTTGAACAGCGATACCCGCGTGTCTTCGAAGAAACGTTCCTTGTTGTACTTTTCCGCGGCCTCCAGGTAGGGCGAGGCGAACTTCGTCAGCGCGTCACGGGCCTTCTTGCTCGCTTCCTGCCACTTGGCACTTTCCTGCTCAAACTGGGTCTCGACTTCGCCCTTGATCTTCACCGGGATGGCGTCGTCGGCGTTGGAATTGGCGAAGAAGGCTTGCAGTTGGTAGTACTCCTTCTGCGAGAACTTGTCCGACTTGTGGTTGTGGCAGCGGCCGCACTCGACCGATTGGGCAAGGAACACTGTGCCGAGCGTATCGACCATGTTGGTGGTGGTCAGGAACTTGCGCTGCACCAGATCACGCGAATTGCTGTCGTCCGGGTAGTAGCGCAGGAAGCCGGTGGCCACCAGGGATTCCTGACTGTTGGGCGCCAACTCGTCGCCGGCTAGTTGCTCGCGAATGAACTGGTCGTAAGGCTTGTCTTCGTTGAAAGCCTTGATCACGTAATCCCGATACCGGTAAGCATTGGCTCGGGTCTCGTCATTGGTGAAGCCGGCGCTGTCGGCGTAGCGCGCCAGATCGAGCCAGCGGCGGGCCTGCCGTTCGCCGTAGCGCGGCGAAGCCAGCAAGCGGTCGACCAGCTTTTCGTAGGCATTCGGCGACTTGTCGCTGACGAAAGCCTTCACTTCTTCCGGCGTCGGAATGAGGCCCCAGGCATCCAGCGTGGCGCGGCGGATGAAGACCGCCTTGTCAGCCTCACGCGAAGGCTTCAAGCCCTTGGCTTCCAACTGCGCCAGGATGAAGGCATCGATCGGCGTCCGCACCCATTTCTTCTGCTGAACTGCGGGAGTTGCCGGTACCTTGACCGGCTGATAGGCCCACGTCGGCCCCTGACCCAGTGGAAACGTCTTGGTATCGGCAGCAGCCGCTGCCGGCTTCGCATCGGCGGGCGCCGCAGCGGCTTCGCCGGCAGGCTTTTCATCCGCCGCGAACGATGCCAGGGCGGTGATGCCCATGAATACTGCGACAACTATCTTTTTCTTCATTGAGGGAATTCCTTGAACCCCTGCGGCCTTTTTCATCGATTCACTCCCAGGACAAGAGACTTCAAAAATTGACGGACTGCCAACGGCTGATGACATCCGCAATGAACGTGCCAAACGCTCCGCGACCTGCTACGGAGCGGTCGACTGTCGCGACACTTACCTTCTAACTAATTGTTTACAAGTGATTTTTTCTTGGCGACGCTGGAAAAATCAGCAATCTTCTCGGACGGCGAAATGCATTTGCGCGGATGCTTGCGGCTGGGGAATTGCTGCCCTAACAGCATTGGTTCCAGGTGGCTGTTCGTGCCGCAACAGTTTGTCGATCAGGCCGGCTCCCGACTGCCGAACCGGGAATTCATGTCAGCAATCGGGTGCCAGGTTTCACGAGGATTCGAATTACAGTTTGCCGCTGAACACCACGCCGACCCAACGTGGCACGGCCGGGGTATAACTGTTCCAGGTCTGCGACAGATGAGTCTTGTCATCCAACAGGTTCTTCACAAGCAGGCTGAAGTCGGCACTCTGGTTGCGCGTGCCGATTCCGATCGAAAAGTCGGTGATGTAATTGGCGGGGAGCCATCCATAGCTCGACAGCGCTGTGTCCGAGTTGTAGCGACCGGTGTAGGCGGTGTTGAAGCTCGTATGAAAGAGCTTGTCGTTGAACACCGGGACGCGATAGTCGGCACCGATATTGAAGGTGAACTTCGGCGCTCCTGCTACCGCTTGACCGCTCACGTCCTGATAGGGCGCGACGCCATCCCAGGCGTTTTCGACCGGCTGGGCCGAATTCGGGAACGACTTGTAAATCGCCTTGTTGTAAGCGCCCGAGAAGCGGATCGAGGTGTTGCGGATGCCGGCGTAGACCCCATCGATTTCCACGCCTTGCGCTTGTACCTTGGGCACGTTGCCGGTTGCCGAAACGTATGTATCCTGACCCTTGAGGCCGCTGCTGTAAGCGTCATAGACCAGCACCGCCTGCTGATAGTCCTTGATGTTGGTGACGTAGATATCGGCATTGAAGATCAGCGTCTTGTTGAGCAGCGCCGACTTGAAACCCAACTCGAAGGAGTTCGATTTTTCCGCCTTGGCCGGCGTCGATATGCCATTGGTGATTTGCGAGATGCCGGCCTTTTCCCCGTACTGCCAGGACACATAGGTGGTCAGGTTTTCGTTAAGCTTGTAGCTCGGACTGACGACGAACGCCGGCTGGGTTTTCTTGAACGTTTCCGGACTAAAGGTGTTCCACAACACGCCGACTTGGCCTTTGCGCAACGCCTGGGCATAGGCGACCTGCTTCTGCTGGGTGGCGCTGAGCGCCGTGGTACCGGCGACACTGCCATCCCACGACTTGGTCGCGCCGAAATACTTGGCAGCCAGGGCGTTGGCGTTGGCGAGGGCACTTGCGTAGTGTGCCGTATCGGTGGTCAATGCCGAAGTATTCACGCTGACGCTGGTGATATCGCTGACACCGGGTGTAGCCGATGCGGTACTGATATTGGTACCGATCGCTACCTTGTTGCCGTTGGTGACATAAACCGTATCGGACCCTGTAGCGCCTGCCGTGCCCTTGGCCACGACCACATTGTTCAGCAAGTAGGTATTGAATGTCGGAGTCCAGGCGGCAAATGCGGCGCCAACCAGACTGGTGGGAGCGGTTGTACCATGGGCCGCGTTGTAGTACGAGTCAAAGCCATTGGCGATGCGTACGCCGTTGATCACCGACGGATTCAGGGCACCACCCTTGCCGTCGTTGTAAATCAGGCTGCTGCCCGGGTTCTGGCGGTCCTCATTGGTGAAGCGCGCACCCGTCGTCAGGGTGAGTTGATCGCTGAAGTGCCAGTTGGCCTGACCAAAGAGTGCCGCGCTCTTGTTCTTGATCGCTTGTTTGTTTTCATTCTTCCACAGACCATCCAGTGAATTGGTCAGCAACTGGCGACCGGCGGCGTCGGCGTTTAGAGCGGTGTATTGGGAGGAACTGGCGTAATAGGCACCGGCGTCGACGCCGTAGATGACGTTTCTTCTGATGTCGGTATCGGTGCCAAGCAGGAAGATGCCGGTCTGGTAATCGACGAAGCCGCCCGGTTTGGAACTCAGCCGGAATTCCTGGCTGACCTGCGTGAAGTCGATCTCCTGCCCGGAACTGGTCTGGATGGCGAATGGCGTGCCTTCGTCGTTGTTGTGGGCATTAAAACGATAATCCTTGTAGGCGGTGATGGAAGTCAGGTTATGGCTGCCGAGATTCCAGTTCAATTCCACTGAGGCGCCCTTGCTGCCGGTGGTCACCGGCTGCTGTGACTCGTTGTAGACCTTGTTCGAACCGCCGCCATAGAGGTAGTCACCAAGGTAACTGTATTGGGTATTTTGCGTGAACCAGTCCCGTGCCAGTCTTGTCTTTGCATCGCTGCCGGTGCTGGTCAGCCCGCCGTTTGCCAGCGTTGTCGGCGTTGGCGTATAGAAGGTCCGGCCATTGGTGTTTTCGCCCGCCCGCGGCGTCAGGTCAAGCGCTAATCGGGCGCTGAAGTCCTGGGTTGGTGTCAGCAGAAACTGCACGCGGCCAGAGATGCGATCGATGTTCTGGTATGTGCTGTCGGGGTTGTATTGGTTGCGGATGTCGCCGCGGCCCTTGTCAGCGACGAATGTGCCGCGCCAAGCCAGCAAGTCGTCAACCACCGGGCCACCGGCGGCCAAACTGCCGAGGATGTGGTCACGCTCGCCGAGCGTCACGGAATAGTCCGCACTTGGGGTAAAGGAAGGCCGCTTGGTGGTGACGTTGACCACGCCCAGGCTCGTGTTCTTGCCCAGCAGCGTGCCCTGCGGGCCCCGGGTGACTTCCACCGCATCCACATCGGTAAAGGCATAACTTGAGGTCAGCGGGTTGTAGGCGTAGTTCACGCCGTCGACGATGATGCCCACGCTCGGGTCCTGGGCTTCGGTCTGACCGACCTTGCCCAGACCGCGGATTGAAACGCTGCTGGTCCGTTGGTTGCCCTGGTTCCAGGCGACGTTGGAGGCACGCTTGGTGATCGAGCCGAGGTCGGTTGCCTGGAGTCGATCGAGTTCTTTCCCGGTAACCACCGAAACGGACAAAGGCACATCCTGCAGGCGTTCGATACGGTTACGGGCGCGCACGACAACGGCATCAAGCGCCACCGGCTGTTCTGCCTTGGCAACGGTCTCTTTCTTGTCGCTTCCTGCTGGTGCATCGTTTGACTTGGCGGTGGTTTCGGTCGGCGCCGCAGCATGCGCACTCTTTTCGGCAGCCAGTTCGCGCTGACTCTTTTCGAGCGCCTGTTTCAATCGGGCGATTTCCGCCTGAAGTTCAGTGACCGCCTTGTCATCGGCCGCATATAGCGGCGCGGCGCCTGTCAGGCACAAGCCGGCGATGACGGCCGCTATCGGCGAGAGGCGGAAGGAAAATGGTTTTGCCGAGAACTGATTATGTTTGTGACGCTGCGCGGGCGACGACTGGCGATGCGTGTTGCTCATGAAGGTAATCTCCGGGGTCATTGAAAGAAAACCCCACGCCCTTCGCAACTATCAGGCCATATACTTAGCTATGTTTGACGTTGCATGCCAAAGTAATCTCCACTTCAACGCAACCCGCGCCGTGACTGCGCTTGCACTCATTACCCAAAGATTGGCCATTAGCTTATCCAGATGCACTAGGTGTTGCTGGAGAGGCATTTGCAAAAAAATGTTGCTGCAAGATATTCAATTGAGCTGTCAAGGAAAGGCGCGATTTGCTGGCCTTGTGATATGACGAACGACAATGGAATCTGTCTATTCCCCCGAACCGGGCGTCTGCCTCAAGGAACTGCCGGGATGCGTAGCTGACCAAATTGCGGCGGCAGCATTGCCATTTCCGATTGCTGCACGCCGTTTGGCACCGCTCAACCGTTCCAGAATCATATGGGCGCGTGCTGACGGCGATCTAAGGGACCGGCGCGGTACTTTCCGGCGGCGCAGGGCGCCGCCGGTCACGGCGTAATGCAGGCCTAGCGCAAATTACTTCGCTGCCTGAACCGTCGCTGCAGCGGTTGCCGGTCTTGGTGATGGAATGGCAATCCTGGTGATCTTGCCGCCCTGGTCTTCGTAGTCCTGCGAACCGGCAGCACCGGCCACCTTGAATCCCTTGGCGGTAAGCAAGTCACCGGCTGCACCGGCGCGGTGGGCACGGTTGGAGACGGTGACGATGGCGCGATCCTTCGGGATGTAGTCAAGACTCTTTTCCAGATCGGCTACCTGAATGCTCAAGTACACCGGGAAGCCACCTTTGGAACTCAGCTCGTCCGGGCGGCGCACGTCGATTACGACCACTTCGCCCGGTTTCGCCAGCAGCGCATCGATTTCTCCTCGATTGAGCTGTTTGGTCTTGTATATCCAGGGCTGTGGTGCCGCTGCGGCACCGGTAGCCGGGGCGGTGGCCGCCTGCTGCGCCAGCGCGATGTTTGTGGAAAAGGCCAGCAGAACGGCAATAAGGGATGTGCGGATTTTCATGGATTTTCGCTTTCCAAGTGGTTGGTTTCGATAGGGGCACGTCATGCGGCGGTCTCCCGCTTGTCCGTCTCTAGCCGACGAGCCGGCACATCGCACTCCGTCGACGAGCAGCAACTATCGCGCCGGCGGCTTGCCCGGGTTTGTCCGGATTACAGGTGCTAATCCCATCGCACACCTAACCATTTGATTAAATGCGTTTTATCGATTCACGAGACAGGTTTTTGGAATATTCGAGACACTCTTGATTCGGCTCGCGACTCTGTGTGATGCTGACCGCGCATCAGTGAGACGAATTGAGTTGCTGCCCTTAAAGCAGGGTAACCGCGGCTGTCTGCTATCTAACATTGTCCCGAAGGCCTTGCGCGTTCGCCATTTTGGACACCAAGGCCATCCGGGGAAATGAGGACATTGGTGGTTCGGGTTCGCACGACTCTGAAATCAATCGCCCAAGCCGGCGACGTAGTCGGACAAAGCATCGATTTCTGCATCGGTCAGCGATTGGGTGATGGTGTTCATGACGCCGCCGACGCTGTTGGTTCTTTCCCGGACGCGCCATTCGACCAGCTGCTTTTGCAGGTAGCGCCGGTGTTGGCCGGCAATCGCCGGGTAGGTAACGCCGTTGGCCGATCCGCCCTTGCCATCCTCGCCATGGCAGCCCAGGCAGGGCAGGATGTTCCTGGTCAAATCGCCGTTGAGGAACAGGTTCCGGCCCACATCGGTGTTGGCGATGCGCTCGGCGCGAATACGTTTTTGTGCCGAAAAATACGCCGCGATATCGGCCAGATCGGCGTCGCCGACACCCTTCGCCATCATCGACATGGTGGCATGATTGCGCGCCCCGGAACGGAAATCGCGAATCTGCTTGAATATGTAAGCGACATGCTGTCCGGCCAGCCTCGGAAAGCGTCCCTCGGCGCCGACGCCTTCGGTCACGCCATTGGCATTGCCGTCGCTGCCATGGCATTCCTGGCAGCGCTCCGAATCGATCTTCAGTTTTCCTGCTACCGGGTCGCCCACCGGATCGCCGACGGGTATCGCGCCCAGCGTAGCCGGCTTCGCCGCGACCGGCTTGCCATTCTTGCCGGTCGCGGCAGCGGCTGGCAGGGCACATGCAACTGCCATGAATGCCAGCGGCAGGGACAGCCCAAACAAACGGCGCAAAGAAAAAGCACTTAGCGAGAGCAATTCGCTTATCGCCCCGCCTTGATCTCGGTGTAGAGCAATTTGACGAAGCGCTCAGCTGATTGGGCGGCCTGTGGCACGCGAGCATCAAATTCGGCGGTGGGCTTGGCGGCAATGGTTTCTTCAAGGCTCTTGCCCTGTGCAGCCAGCGCCGCGACCTTGTCGCGA
Organism: uncultured Pseudomonadota bacterium; assembly: GCA_903888645.1. Lineage (GTDB taxonomy): Bacteria > Pseudomonadota > Gammaproteobacteria > Burkholderiales > Rhodocyclaceae > CAISUK01. The sequence continues at coordinate 17,110 of CAISUK010000298.1, forward strand.
ACGGCGAGCAACAGGTCACGATGGGCGACGACTGCGGCCCGATCAACCACGCTGCCATGCCCGGGAACGATCTTCGTGCCCGGCCCGGCCAGGCCGATGATGGTGCCGAGGGCGTCGATCAAACCTTTGACGCTGCCGCCATTGTTGAGATCGGCATAGGGGTAACCGACAGAGCGGTACGCATCACCGGCGGCGATGATATCGAGACTGACAAACTGCACCAGCGTGTCGCCGTCGGTATGGGCATTGCGCAATGGAATCAGTCGCACTTCTTCGCCGTTCACGTGCAGCGTCACCGGTCCGTCATAACTGACCAGCGGCAGCGCGATCGGAACTGCTGGCGCCGGAGTGTTGCCGTTGGCGCCGGGCGACGGATGCGCCAGCCGCCAGCGCAACTGGTCGCGGCCAAAGATGGTTGCGCCGAGCTTGGCGAAGTTCTCGTTGCCACCGGTGTGGTCGCCGTGAACGTGGGTATTGACGAGGAAGCGAATCGGCTTCGGGGAGACCACCTTGACCGCCGCGACAATCTTGTCGGTGAGTGGCGCGAACTGCGCATCGATCAGCAACACGCCATCGGTGCCACTCAAGACGCTGATGGTGCCACCCTGGCCGTCGAGCGTAAAGAAGTTATCGGCGAGCTTGTTGGTCTTGATTTCGACCTTGCTGAAATCCTGCTGTTGTTGCGCCTGCGACAGCGATGAAAAACTCAGTGCGCTGCAGGCGGCGATGCCGGCAAGGAAATGACGAAGCGATGCGTGTACCAAGGTGATTCCTCCGATGAATAATGAATGTGCTCCCGCGCTCACGGGAAAATTCTCGTGGGCTTGCGGCGCTTGCTACTTGCCGACCTGAATAGTCAAATGCATGTTCGAGTGCTGCGAACACTCGACCTCGACGGTTCCCGGTTTGTCGAAAGTGATCTTGCCGCTCTCGCCGGGAGGCACCGAGTCGAGGTCGAAAGTCTTGGCAGTGGATTGCGAAAGAACGTCATGGTCGTAAGGATCGGCATTGCGGAACTCCA
>CAISUK010000299.1 GCA_903888645.1 uncultured Pseudomonadota bacterium
CGGCCAATCTAGTGGTGGCGCAACTGCTCTTTCTCGAGTCGGAGAACCCCGACAAGGACATCCACTTCTATATCAATTCGCCAGGTGGATCGGTTACCGCGGGTTTGGCGATCTATGACACCATGCAGTTCGTCAAGCCTGACATTTCAACGCTGTGCATTGGTCAGGCGGCCTCGATGGGCGCCTTCCTGCTCGCCGCCGGCGCCAACGGCAAGCGCTATGCCCTGCCAAACTCCCGCGTCATGATCCATCAGCCGATGGGCGGTTTCCAGGGGCAGGCGTCAGATATCGAGATTCATGCCAAGGAAATTCTTTACCTGAAGCAGCGGCTCAACGAAATGCTGGCCAAGCACAGCGGCCAATCCCTCGAGCGCATCGAGCACGATACCGATCGCGACAATTTTCTTTCGGCAGAAGCTGCTGCCGAATACGGCATCATCGACAAGGTGTTGAGCAGTCGCGGCGAAGCCGCCTGACCAGCGCGGTATCTGACGGAGACGGACAATGGCGGAAAAGAAATCGGGTAGCGAAAAGCTGCTCTACTGTTCCTTCTGCGGCAAGAGCCAGCATGAAGTGAAAAAGCTCATCGCCGGTCCGTCGGTGTTCATTTGCGATGAATGCATCGAGCTCTGCAACGACATCATTCGCGACGAGACGGCGGCGGAGCAGGGCGGCAAGGCGGCCCGGGACCTGCCAACACCCAAGGAAATCCGCAATATCCTCGATCAATATGTGATCGGCCAGGAACCGGCCAAGCGCATCCTTTCTGTCGCGGTCTACAACCATTACAAGCGCCTCCGCCATCAGCAGCATGGCAACGAAGACGTTGAATTGGCCAAGAGCAATATCCTGCTGATCGGACCGACCGGTTCGGGCAAGACGCTACTCGCACAGACGCTGGCGCGCTTGCTCAATGTTCCTTTCGTCATGGCCGACGCCACCACGTTGACCGAGGCTGGTTATGTTGGCGAAGATGTCGAGAACATCATCCAGAAGCTGTTGCAGAAATGCGATTACGAAATCGAGAAGGCGCAGCAGGGAATCGTTTATATCGACGAAATCGACAAAATCTCGCGCAAATCCGACAACCCCTCGATCACCCGCGACGTCTCCGGCGAAGGCGTGCAGCAGGCGCTGCTCAAGCTGATCGAAGGCACCGTTGCCAGCGTGCCGCCGCAAGGGGGCCGCAAACATCCGAATCAGGATTTCGTGCAAGTCGACACGACCAATATCCTGTTCGTCTGCGGCGGCGCCTTTGATGGCCTGGACAAAGTGATCCGCGGCCGTTCCGAAAAATCGGGCATCGGCTTCGGCGCCGAAGTGAAGAGCAAGGACACCAAAGATGTCACCGAAACGCTCAAGCATGTCGAGCCGGAAGACCTCATCAAGTTTGGTCTGATACCGGAATTTGTCGGCCGGCTGCCGGTGATCGCGACCCTGTCCGAACTGGAAGAGTCGGCCCTGGTGCAGATTCTCATAGAGCCGAAGAACGCCCTGATCAAGCAATATCAGAAGCTTTTCGCCATGGAGGGTGTCGAGCTTGAGGTGCGACCTTCAGCGCTGGCGGCGATTGCGCGCAAGGCTCTCAAGCGCAAGACTGGCGCCCGTGGCCTGCGCTCCATTCTCGAAGCGGCTCTGCTCGATACCATGTACGAATTGCCGACCATGGAAAACGTCAGCAAGGTGGTTATCGATGAGGGTACGATCGAAAACA
>CAISUK010000300.1 GCA_903888645.1 uncultured Pseudomonadota bacterium
GGCGTCATCGGCCGTGCGGCCGACACCGAGGCGGAAACCAATATCGCGCTCCTGGTCGGCAGCGAGATCCAGGCTCACCTGGATCGCCGCGCAGGGATCCAGTCCGGCGCCGACCTTGCCGGAAAGTCCTGCCCGCGCCATGGCCGCCGGATTGCGCAGCGACCGGTTGCGACCGATGAACTCGCTGCGGTCGCCGCACAGATTGCGCGTCGGTACATCGACATCGAAGAAGGCGACACGCTCGGCAAACTCGGCGTTGAAGGGATTGCGGGCGAAAATCGCGCCGCTGGCCGGATCGATTTCGGTGGTCACATGCATGGCCGATTTGCCGCGCAGGTCGCCTAGCACCCATTCGACATAGCCGGTGACCGACAGCCGCCGCGCTCGTCCCGATTCATTGCGCAGTTTCAGCACGGAGAACTTGACTGCGGCTTCCGTGGCCACGTAAATCCACAGTTCCGAACGGATGCCGTCCACCCGGGTTTCAAAGACGCTGTAGCCGAAGCCGTGGCGAATGTTGCATGGATTGCCGGCGCGAATCGGCAGCGGCGTCGGCGACCAGACGTGGCCGGTCTCTTCGTCGCGCAGGTAAAGCGCCTCGCCGCTGGCGTCGCTGACCGGATCGTTGTGCCAGGGCGTGAGGCGGAATTCGTGGGCATTTTCGCTCCACGTAAAGGCGCCGCCGCTCTCCGTCACTATCGTGCCGAACTCAGGATTGGCCAGGACGTTCGCCCATGGTGCCGGCGTGGTTTGCGCTGCGCTCAGGGCGATCAGGTATTCGCGTCCGTCGGCGGTGAATCCGCCCAGCCCGTTGCTCAGAATCAGCGCGTCAGGCGGTGGTGTCTTGCTGGCTGCAGCAGGGGTAACAACGGCACCAATTTCAGGACTTCGCCGGCGGCTGGTGACGAGCTTGGCCACTCTCGGTTCGGCAATGATGCCGCGGTCGAATTGCTCGGCCAGGGTGCCGCGGTCGTCGGTGATGACGGCGCGCGCCACCGACTGCAGCAGAATGCGGTCCTCGCGCGACATCTGCTCGGCGAGGCGAACAAAGATGCCGCCCGGGCGATCGATGACGCTGGCTTCGATGCCCGAGGAAATCATGCCCATGATCTGGTCTTGCAGACGCTGCCGGTAACCGGCGTGGTCTTCATTCCAGATCACCAGGTCGACCGCCAGGCCTTTCAGGCGCCAGTAGCCATGGGCCTGCACCAGTTGATGCACGAGCCCGATGTTGGCAGCGTCGCTGATCTGCAGCAGCACGATCGGCAGGTCGCCGGAAATCGCGTAACTCCACAGGGCCGACTGGCCGCGGCGATTCTGCATGAGCAAGGCAGCTTCGGCGCGCAACGCGCTGTTGGCATAGATGACCGAGCTGGCCAGGCGCGCGTAAAGTTCGGAATCGGCTTCGCTGGCGTTGAGTTGCCAGAGCACCACCTGGCTATGTGTCCAGGCCAGCTCGAAGACCCGATCGGCGAGATGCCGGTCCTGATATTTATTGATCAGGGATAGCGCCTGTTCGCGGTTTTCGCCGATGCCGGTGACCATGTCGATGGTCGCCGTCTGGTCCGCTTCGAGTGTCAGCGAATAGCGGATGGCGACGATCGGATCGAGCACCGAACCGGCTGTCCCGGACAGTTCGCCGGCCTCGTGCATTGCCAGCGGCGCGGCGGTGGTCCGTGTCCGGCCGATGAAGCGCAGCCGATCCGTTTCATAGGAGACGGCGCCAATGCCGGCACCATGCACCGCCATCACATGGAACAGCCATGGTGCGTGATCGCCGATCGAGCGCGGCCGTCGTGTGCACAGAATGGCGGTGCGTTCGCGAACGATCTCGGTCTGCACGAACAGGTTGCTGAAGGCCGGATGCAGGGCATCGGCTGCCGGCGGCGCGATGACCACTTCGGCGTAGCTGGTGACGTCGATGACGCGGCGCTGCCGCGAGCGATTGGTGATACGCACGCGACGCAGTTCGATATCGTCCTCCGGCGAGACGACGATCTCGGTACGCGTCTCGAATTCAACTTCGCTGCTGCCGGTCCTTATGTCAATTACATCACGACGGTGGAACTCGGCGCGGCCCTCGGAGAAAACCGCTTCGTAGGTCTTTGCCGGTCGCAGTGTCGGCTGATGGGCGTTCGACCAATAGGTGCCGCTCGCCACATCGCGGATGTAGCAGAACGTCCCCCAGTTGTCGCAGGTGCCGTCTTCGCGCCAGCGCGTCACCGCCAGGTCTTTCCAGCGGCTGTAGCCGCCGCCGGCATTGCTCACCATCACATGGTAGCGGCCATTCGATAGCAGCTGCACTTCCGGCAGCGGCGTGTCAGGGTTGTTGAAGACGCGAATCGGCGTGTCCGCGCCGACTTGCGCAGCGCGCACTGCGGAGAGTTCGGCGGTATGCGAAAACAATGTCATGGCCTTGGGAATGCGCTCCTGCAGAAGCAGCATGACTGCCTGGAAGAGGCGGTCCGATTCGAAGCGCCGCTGCATGGGGCGATCGAGCAGCAGATAGGCCAGCGCCAGCAAACTCATGCCCTGGTGATGGGCCATGAAGGAGCGCACCACCACGTTCGACTGGCCGCGCCGCTGCCGCGCCGGGGTGTAGTCGATCGCCTCGAACAGGCCGAACTTGCCGATGAATCCGGCCGCCGCCAGGCGCTGCAGATTGCGGCAGGCCGCCTCGGGCGCCACCATCAGAGCCATTGCCGATGCATACGGCGCGATGACTAGATCGTCGGCAAGGCCGCGCTTGAGGCCGAGGCCGGGCACGCCAAAAGCGCGGTACTGGTAATTGAGGTGCAGGTCGACCGTGTTGTACCCGGATTCGGACATGCCCCAGGGCACCCCGCGCAGGTTTCCATACTCGATCTGGCGCGCCACCGCGGCCTTGCAGGTCTGGTCGAGCAGTGTGTTTTCGTAGGTCGGCATGACCAGCAGCGGCATCAGGTATTCGAACATCGAGCCGCTCCACGAAAGCAATACCGGCTCGTCGCCGCTGCCGCTCAACAGCCGGCCCAGGGCAAACCAGCTTTCCTGCGGGAGTTGCCCCTGGGCGATGGCGACGAAGGTGCACAGCCGTGCTTCCGAGGCGAGCAGATCGTAATGGCTGGTGTCGGCGCGATGCTCGGTGACGTTGTAGCCGATCGTCACGAGATGACGGGTCTTGTCGTAGAGGAAGCTGTAATCCATCTGCGCCATGTCACCGGCTTGGCCGGCCAATTGGTCGATGCTCGCCAGCCTTTCCCTGGCGCGGTCGCTTCCTTCACCGCAATTCTTGCGCAAATCAGCAAGCCAATCGCGCTGCGCCGGGGTCGTCGGGGCGGCGAGGCGGCGCGCGATCAGCGGGCCGAATTCTTCGACCAGGCTGGCGACGCGACGCAGGGTCGGAATGGTGGTGCCACTGGCAAGTGCGGCGAACTCTTCGAGGCCGGACGGTCGCGCCGACAATGCGCTCCACGGGGCGAGGCAGCTCAACTCGTCGAGCGCCTCGCGACATTGCCGGGCCAAGGCCTGCGCCCAGCGGATGGCCTCGCCTTCCTCGATGGTGTCGGCGTCGAGATCAACGCTACCCGATACCTGATCGACCAGCCGGGCGGCATCTGCAGTGAGGCGCAGCAGTTGGCCCCGGGTTGCGGCCAGCGTGCGGGGGAGCCCCGCTCGGGCGGCCTCGAGATCCTTGGAGAACTGCGCCACTGGGCCCGCTGCCACGTCGTTGGCGGTGTCGGCGAGTATGCTCAGCGTGTCGGTGAGTCCTTCGAACAATCGTGCGGGCAGAATCTGGTCATCGCCCAGGGCGAGCAGGCCGGCGCGCAAGGTCAGCAAGTGGCCGGCCAGGTTGCCGCTGTCCACGGTTGAGATGTACAGCGGCGGCAGCGGCTGCAGGCTCTGGGTGTCGTACCAGTTGTAAAAGTGGCCGCGGTGTTGCTGCAGCCCGGCCATGGTGCGCAGCGTATTGGCGGTGCGCCCGAGCAGCGCGCCGGCCGAGAGGTAGCCAAAGTCGTAAGCGGACAAATTGGCCAGCAAGGCCAGGCCCATGTTGGTCGGCGAGGTGCGATGGGCGATGGCGGCGACGCGATATTCCTGATAGTTGTCAGGCGGCAGCCAGTGGTCTTCGGCGCCGACGAAGTTGTCGAAGAAGGCCCAGGTCCGCCGCGCCAGCGTGCGCAGGAAGACGGTCTGCTCGGCCGACAGTTTGGCCTTGTGCCGGGACAGCGGACGACTGACCCACCAGGCGATGACCGGTGCGGCGAGCCACAGCAGCAGGATCGGGACGGCAACGGGCAAAGACTGCGGTGCGGCCGAGGTGATGGTGAGCGTCATGGCAATGGCAATGCCCGGGGCGATCCACATGGCCTTGAAAGTTGCGGCAAGCGCGGCGTGGTCGGGCTGACCGGCGCTGCGATCGGCACTGCCCGAGGGATTCCATTCGAGTAACCGGCGGCCCGTGAACAGCATCCGCAAACAAGTGCGGATGATGGCGTCGAGGCTGTAGAAAGCTTCGTAAGGAAGACAGGCAAGATCGAAGGCGACTTGCTGCAGGTGGCGCAAGGCGGCGCGCGCCACCGACCTGAAGTGCTGCCGGGGGAGGACCTCGGGCGGTTTGCGCAGCAGATCGACGAGCGTTGCGCAGAACGGCGGGAGCAGCATGATGCCGAGCACCGCCAACGTCCAGGTCCAGGCCGACACGGCGATCATCCAGCCGAGCAGCAAGAGCAGCGTCAAGGCCGCCGGGACCAGGCTGCGGCGCAGGTTGTCAAACAATTTCCACTGCGATAGCGCCGACAGGGGATTGCTTTCCGTGCCCACCACACAACGGCTTTCGCCGGGTTCGGAGTGTGCGACTGGTTCGCATGGTGCCGCCGATGGCTGCATGAGGCCGGACTGGGGCAGGGGAACGCAGCTGCGTAGCCACGCCGCCAGTTGCCAGTCGCCGCGAATCCAGCGGTGCCGGCGGCTCACGTCGGCGCTGTAGCGCGCCGGGTAATCTTCGTAGACTTGCACGTCGCTGAGCAGCCCGGCGCGCGCGTAGCAGCCTTCGAGAAGATCGTGGCTGAGGATGCGATTTTCCGGGAAGCGGTTGCCCAGGGCCAGTTCAAAGGCATCGACGTCGTAGATTCCCTTGCCGATGAATGAGCCTTCGCCGAACACATCCTGATAGACATCCGAGACGGCGCGGGTATAGGGATCGATGCCGGGTTCGCCGCCATAGAGCCGGGCAAAGCGCGAGCGATTGGTGCCGGGCAGGCTGACAGCGACGCGTGGCTGCAGGATGCCGTAACCGGCGACGACCCGGCGCTTTGTCTGGTCCCACTGCGGCCGATTCAGCGGGTGGGCCATGGCGCCGACAAATTGCCGTGCCGCGTCGCGCGGCAACTGCGTATCGGTGTCAAGGGTGATGACATATTTGACGCTGGCGAGGACGGCCGTGTTACCGGCGATCAGGGCAAAGCCGTGCTGTGCCGCGGTGCCACACTGGTTGCGCAGCAGTGCGTTCAGGGCGGCGAGCTTGCCGCGCTTTCGCTCGTAACCCATCCAGATCTGCTCGCGGGGGTTCCAGCGGCGCGGCCGGTGAAACAGGAAGAAAATGTCCTGGCGGGCGCCGTCCTGCGTGTCGACATCGACATATTTGGCGTTCAACGCGTCGATGCGCGCACGCGCCAGCTGCAGCAACGGTCCGTCCCCGGCCAGCGATTCCTCGGCGGCGTCGCAAAAATCCGTCAGTAGTCCGAAATGCAGACAGGCATCGCGGTTGGCCAGAAAGCGCACTTCCAGTGCTTCGACCAGGTCTTCGACGCCTGACGCGCAGACCAGCATGGTCGGCACGACCACCAGCGTGCGTGATGCAGGCGGTATACCCGTGGTGAAGTCCATGCGGGGCAGCGGATACGCCCGCACCAGCAGCGTTGCCAGCCAGTTCACCAGAGCTACCGCCAGTTGACTGGCGGTCAGCAGTGTGACGAGGCCAAGCGGCAGCAACAGCCACTCCGCTATCGATCCGGCCAGCGGCTGTGCCATCACGCCGGCGCTGATGATGAGCGTGACCAGGGCGATGCCGCCGAGATAAAGGAGCAAGGGAATCCGACCCGCAGCACGCCGCAGCGACATGCTGGCGGATAGGTGAACACGTGCCGCCTGCTCTAGTTCCGCCCGACCCTTGTCGATCAGGTAATAGCCGACATGGCCGTGCCGGGCATCGCCGTCGCCTGGCGCGCCACGGGCCATGTCGACGGCGGTGCAGGCCACTTCGACCTCCGTTAGCCGCCCCTTGCGGGCGATACTCTCTGCGGCATGGCGATAGCGGTCGCGGGTCGAAAAATCCATTCCACCATAGATGCCGTCGGGATCCTCGCGCAGGGTCTTCTCGACCACGCTCATGGTCTCGACGAAATCGCGCCAGTCGATCGCGCCGAGCACGCGGAGGCTGCCGATGCTGTTGCTGACCGACACCTGGTCGGCAGCCTGCTGCTGGTTCTCGACCTGCACCATCTGTTCGATGGTCAGGCCTGACTCGGCCAGGCGCTGTTCGATCCAGGTCAGTGGCAGGGCCAGCGCCAGGCCTCGCCCCTTCAATCGACGCGCCAGCTCGGCGACGAAGGCGCTGACCATCGGCGGGACCGAGTGCGCCATGTCGGCGACCACCAGGATCAGGCTCTTGGGGTCCTTCTCGGCGGTCTCCGTCATCTTGTCGGCCCAAGTATCGGCCATGTTTCGCTCGACCCATCCGGCGGCGATGCGCACGCCGACCCGGCGCAGATTCTCGATCACGGCCAAGCGCAGCATGATCGGGATCGCCCACAATTCGCCGATTTTCAGCGGCGTGACAGACTGGTAGGCTGTAACGAAACGGCTGAGCGTCTCGGCGTCGATGCGTCCGTCGCCATGCGCCACCGTCTCAAGGGCAATGTCATAGACACGCGGGCGCCCGTTCGATGGTCCGTTGGTCAGACGGGGAAGCTCGCGGCTGTAACCTTTTGGCA
>CAISUK010000301.1 GCA_903888645.1 uncultured Pseudomonadota bacterium
CGAGCGAGGGCGTGAGATCACACAATAATTCGTGCAGCGGCCAATTGGTTCTTCTCCGCGTAGCGGCTCCGTCCAACTACCAAAGTAACCGACGGTGAACATATAACCCCCAAGCGTTCTCCGAGCGGGAAATACCTTCTGTCTGCGCGAAATATCCAGAATGGCTACATTGCTTTAGATAATGTCGATTATGTTGACGACCTTGAATTCGAAAGAATTCGGCGGCGGTGCGACCCTGCGATCGGTGATGTTCTACTGTCCTGTTCGGGTAGCCTTGGAAGATCCGCTTTAGTGGATCGAGATAACCATTACGTGATGGTTAGAAGCGCGGCCATGATCCGGCCTCGTATGGAACTGCTTAACTCAAGGTACTTGATGTATTGTTTGCAGGGTCCAGAACTTCAAACGCAAATTCGGGAAAGATCGTCAGCAACTGCCCAGTCCAATATCTTTCTCGGAGCAATCAAAGAGTTGGTCTTACCCCTACCTGGATTACAAGAACAAACTGAAGTCGTGCGGCGCGTCGAACATCTATTCGCCCTCGCCGACCGCCTGGAAGCCCGCGTAGGCACCGCCCGCGCCCAAGTCGATACAGTCACCCCAGCGACCCTCGCCAAAGCCTTCCGTGGCGAACTGGTGCCGCAAGACCCCAATGATGAACCGGCCAGCGTGCTATTGGAGCGCATCCGCGCGGAGCGGGCCAAATCAGATGATGCGCGGCCTCGCGGACGTCGTAAAGTGTCCGCCTGATGAACGAGCATTTTCGCCAGCATGTGGAATCGCTGCACGCCGCATTTGAGGCGCTGAAACGCTGTCCCGCATTTTCGTGCGCAACCTTGCCGAAGGAACTTCCGTCATCAGGAATTTACCTGTTCTCAGAAGATGATCGACCGCTCTATGTTGGCCGCACCAATAGCCTTCGCCGCCGCCTTCAGCAACACAGTCGCGCCAGTTCATCCCACAACAGCGCGCCGTTTGCGTTTCGTTTGGCGCGCCAGGCGTGCAATGTGGAAAGGGCTACCTATCGACAAGAAGGTTCTCGCGCGCATCTCATGCAAGATCCCGCGTTTATGGCCGCCTTCAGTGCTGCCTTAAATCGCATACGATCCATGCAAGTCCGCGTTGTTGAGGAACCTAACTCGCTCGGGTCAATGTCATGCGCTCGAATCCCATTCAGGCACATTTCCACCACTTCGGCATGTTGTGCAAGTTGGTAGGTGTTTGATACCACGGCAACAGGTATCTTCTGCTCGGTGGCTTTTACTGGGAGTCTGATGACGCTCCGGCTATACGGGTTAGCAGGACCATCGGCGGTCGCCTTGAACTCCTCGATGGCAAAGCGCGGTATTTCCTTCAGCAAAGTGGCCCATTTCCCTGCGATGTATTTGACTTCGCGTGCCCGCCAGCGTGCCATTTCATCGGTAATTTCTACCGGAGCATCGAAACTAGGTTCGAGAGTTTCTCGATATGACGATGGAGACATGAATCGATCTTGTCGCCCTGTTGATTGGCTCAGGCGTCGAAATGCAGCTTTGGCAGTTGGCGCTCAATCTCGCGCAGTACCGTCGGGGGAAGTTCCCATAGGCCAAGTGCGCCCTTGCACGGAATTGGCAACTTGAGGGCGGCAACGTCGGCGAGCACCCAACCGAAATTGATCGAACCGTCGTCTGGATGCCAAAACCACTTCGACTTGCTCGTCGTGACGATGTCTACGACTCGGGCGACGCCGCAAATTGCCGAATAATCAAGCGTATCAAGATCAGGCATGCGGCTGCCACGGGGGTAACCAGCGTCGCGGCTGGGTTGGCCTGAAGCGTGGAGCGCCAACCAGCCACGAAAGTTTCGCTGCCATGAGCGATTCTCGATGTCCTTGCCTTCCTTCAGGATGGCGTGAACCCAGGGCTGTCTGATGCTGATGGCGCGCATGATCTAAAGGGTGTGTAGTTGGCACACTGTGCAGGTTTGGAACACCGCTCCCGCAACGCCTTCATGCCGATGCTGTTGATGATTGCCGCCTAATTCAAACCTGTCTGTGCGTTGGCGCACGCACAGATCGGACTGCAAGGTCTTTCAATATTGCGAGTACGCCGGAGCAACTTGGTCACGCGACAACTCAAACCACTTAGGCTGGACTGCCAACACGCTGCGCCAGCGACCATTCCACGGTTCGCTGCAAACCTGGACCGCCCCAGACCGCAGCGAGACGGGCAGCCAACGCAGTCACTGGGTCAGTGCCGGTGGCTTTGATGCAGGCCGCGGTGGCCGACCAACTGCGGAAATACCCCAGTAGCTGGGCCAAGTCCCACTTGGCATCTAGGACGAACGGGGGCGAGGCAATCTCGACAAAAGGGAATGGAAGATCTCGATACCCCGTTTCGACGTGCCGTCGTTCCGGCGGCCAGTAGGGTCCGACGGTATCGCTGTAGAACTCCTGGACAATCGCGTCGACTGCGGCACCCTCTACGGTCATGATGCCGTAGCACCACACGGCGACGAGTCCGCCGGGTTTCAGCACCCGGGCAACTTCGGCGTAAAACAGATCCAGGTCGAACCAGTGCAGGGCCTGTGCCACTACCACCAGATCGGCCGACTGAGATTCCAGTCCGCTGGCCTCGGCCGGCATCACGCGATACTCGACCGCCGGATGGGCTTCTGCCTGGGCAATCTGCGCGGCGCTGGCATCAGTAGCGATGACGCGGTTGAAATGGCGCGCCAGTTCAGTCGATGCCTGACCATTGCCGGCGCCGCAATCCCAAGCGAGATCTCGGGCAAAGCATTGGCTTGAGAGCCACTGGAACAGGGCCGGAGGATAACCGGGACGACAATCACGATAGTGCCCTGCGACCACGGAGAAATGATCTTTGAAATCTGGCGTCATGCAGCCACCTCGGTTACCCCTTGCCCAACGACCCGCTGGACCACGCTGGTGCCAATCCCAAGTTCTCTGCTGATCTTCAGCATCCCCATGCCCGTCGCCCGCAGGACCCCGATACGCTGGATGGTTGCTCCTGATGCCGGTGGACGTCCCAACCGTTTGCCCTGTGCCTTGGCCCGCTTCAGGCCCGCCTTGACCCTTTCCTGGATCATGGTGCGCTCGAATTCCGCAAACACGCCGGCCAGCTGAAAAATCATTTTCCCGCCAGGCGTCGTCGTATCGACACCCTGCTGGTGCAGGTACAGGTGAATGCCCTTGCTGTGGATGTCGCCGAGGAACCCAACCAGGTCGATCAGGCTGCGGCCCAGTCGATCGACTGACCAGGTGGCGATGATGTCGAACTTCCTACGGACGGCATCCTTGATCAGCGCATCGAAGGCGGGGCGCTGGTCACGGCCCTTGGCGCCGCTGATACCTTGGTCGGTGTATTCCTCGACGATCACCCAGCCATTGCGCTCGGCGACGGCGCGCAGTTCGAGCAGCTGGTTCTCGACTGTCTGGCTGTCGGTACTGACTCGGGCATAGATTGCAACCGTCTTGGCTTTCATGGCTGACCTCCTCGCGTAACCGATGCCTAGAGTATGGTCGATGGACATGCGGAATACAAGTGATTACCGCATAGATGAATTCCGGTTGGTACCCCCATGTCTGGTCTAGGTTTGCGGGGCGCGCTTTCGAGAGGTTTTCCGTATGGGCAGGCCAAGCGGAATATCGGAAATCAGTAAATTACGCATGCTGGACCAAGGCCGATTCATTGTTACTGCTTGGCGCCATTCAGTTCCAGCAATTCACCGGCGGCACATGACCCAGTGCCTCATGACACATAGAATTCGATTGGTGAATGTGTACCCAATCAAGCCATCACGTCAGAAGGCTATTCGCCAGGCCGAGTAAGCCACCTTAGCACTGCATCCAGCAATGCCTGGGACTCGACTGGCCGGCCGATGAAGTCATTCATCCCGGCGTCCAGGCAACGCGCCTCATCCTCGGGGAACACGTTGGCGGTCAAGGCAATGATCGGCACCTCGGGATTGTTGGTGGAGCGGCGGATCTGCCGGGTCGCTTCGAGACCGTCCATGACCGGCATCTGCATATCCATCAGGATCAGGTCGTAGCGGGTGCGCTTTGCCATCTCCACGGCTTTCGCCCCGTCGCCGGCGACATGCACTACTACCCCGGCTTCCTCAAGAAGCCCTAGGGCAATTTCTTGATTGAGTGCATCGTCCTCGGCCAACAGGATGTAGGCGCCGGCGTGCCGGGCTTGCAATTCGGCCCGAGCAGCGAGTGCTGCCGCTGTTGGCATCGGGACAGCGGCGGTCTTGGCGATTCGGACGGTGAACCAGAAGGTGCTGCCCACGCCGACCTGACTGTCCACGCCAATCTCACCATGCATCATCTCGGCCAGACGCTTGCTGATCGCTAGGCCCAGGCCGGTGCCGCCATATTTTCGGTTGAAGGACCCATCGACCTGCTCGAAGGCGAGGAACAGCCGCTGCTGATCCGCTGCAGCAATGCCGATACCGGTGTCCTGCACGGCGAAACGCAACAGGACATCGGTCGGCGTCTCCTCGACAATGTTTGCGCGGACCGTGACGGCGCCCTGGGGGGTGAACTTGATGGCATTGCCGACCAGGTTGATGAGGATCTGGCCCAAACGTTGTGGATCGCCATGAAGATCAAGATCCGTGGCTTCCGGGGCCAAGTCGATGCGCAGTTCCAGCTGCTTTTCGGCGGCAAGTCCGCGCATCAGGTCAGCGACGCTGTTAGTGACGTGGCCAAGGGTAAAGTCGGTCCGCTGCAGAGTGAGGCGGTCAGCCTCGATACGGGAAAGATCGAGGACATCCTTGATGATGGCGAGCAGATTGTTGGACGCTCTTTTGACTTTGTTCAGTTGATCGATCTGCTTGGGATTGGTGGCAAGCCGCTGCGCTAGCTCAGTCATTCCCATGATGCCATTGAGTGGCGTACGCAGTTCGTGACTCATGGTGGCGAGGAAGGTACTCTTGGCCCGGTTGGCAGCTTCTGCGGATTCCTTGGCGATCGTCAGGGCGGCGGTGCGGTCGTCGACCATCGCCTCCAAGCGATGGCGATGACGCTCCAACTCGGCTTCGGCGAACTTGCGGGAGGTAATATCCACGAACGACCAAATCGAGTCGGAACTTGCTCGAAACATCAGCCCGCCGGCGATGTCGAACCAAGCTAGCGTGCCATCCTTTCTCAGATATTGGATCTCTGCCCGGAATACTTCACCTCGCTGGATGACCGGATAGGCCGCTTCGGCAAACTCCATATAAGCCTGATCGCTCGAATACACCATGTGGGTCGGCTGGCCGATGATTTCCTCCAGCGTATAGCCCAGCATCCGGGCAAAGGCCGTGTTTGCCCAAGTGAATTTGCGATCCCTGAGTCTGACCATGCCGACAATATCACTACCCAGGATTGCACCCTGTTCTCGCAAGAGTTCCTCGACCTTCGCCTCGGCCTGCTTGCGCGCAGTGATATCGTGGACGATGGAATACAGTACCGTCTTGTCGTGGTACTGAAATGGCCCGGAATGAACTTCGACCTCACGGACTTCACCGCTGGCCAGCCGATGTGAAAAGAAGAAATGATCGCGCTGTTCAGTCTTGGCCCGTTCCATCTCGGCATGGATTTCATCAGGCGACAGGGTGTTGATATCGGCAATGTTCATGCCCTGGATCTGCTCGCTTCCATAGCCATAGAACTTTAGTGCCGCGCGGTTGACCTCAAGGATCGTGCCTGTCGATGGATCAACCAGTAACATGACTGCCTGCGCGTCCTTGAATAGGGCGCTATAGCGTTCATGACTCTCTCGCAATTCGACCTCAGCCCGCGTGCGCTCGGTGATGTCATAGAGGATCACCAGATGCGTGCCTTGCATGGTCATGTTGTATGAAGCAGCGCTCGCCAAGATGGTGCGAGTCTGGCCATCCTTGCACAAGACGTTGACTTCCAGCGGCGAGAAGGGCGTGTTGGTGTTGCGCGCCTCATCGAGGTGCCGTTGCCATGCGGTGGCGATATGCTGCCGATACTCCGGATCGGGGTAGGCCTTCGGCCACCACTCGTCCAGGCTTGGAATATCGTCACGCGTGTAACCGAAAGTACGCACGAATGCCGCGTTCAAGTGGATGATATTGCCGCGTTCGTCGTTAATGGCGCCAGGGTCGGCTTTGTTTGTGCTCAGGGTTGAAAAAAGGCGTGGCGGTATCGGAAATCGCTATCGTTCAGAGCCAACTTTTTCTTCGCATCTCGCGCCTGCCAGTCAATTGACCTGACCTCACCTGACCTGATCTGGTCTGGTCTGAAAGTATTCGTTTGCACCTGTCCTGAGGCAAGCCGACAGACAGGCGGTGGGAATAGCGCGATTACCTGATGTCAGCCAACTCTTTTATCAGTTCAGGATGTCGCTCGGCGATCTTCAGGAGTTTCCGCATCTGGGTACTTGGCTTGGTTGCGCCGCGTTCATAACGTGAAAACGCATTGACGCCGCCGCCCAAAATCTTGCCAGCCGCCGCTTGAGTGAGTCCAAGTTTTTCGCGAATTAACCGGACTTCAGGTGGGTTCGACTTGCGCAGCGCCCTGACGAGTCCATCCCCAGCAGCAACGACTCGATCATAGCTTTCATCGTCAAAAACTGCTTCGCCGCATTCTTTTCAGCGATTGCCACTGACCGCATGGACAGTCATCGACTTTCCCCGTAAGGGGTCAGATGAACCGGCACAAGATCAAGGATCGGGGAGCCGGGCTATTGCGATTTCCACGTCGTAAGCTTTATGCGAACTACTGGCTATGCAAGGTTCCGATGACATCATGCTGGAACACCCCGCATGCCTTGGTGTGAAGAACATCGGAAAGCCG
>CAISUK010000302.1 GCA_903888645.1 uncultured Pseudomonadota bacterium
CCGTCAATGCGCAAGCTATGCTCAACTTGCGCGTCCTGCGTGCCAATCACTGCTGGCAGCGTTACTGGAATAAGGCCGCCGCCGCTTGAGACCCTCCAACACTTTCGATTGCACCCGCGGCTGAGATGCATCTTGCAATCGCCCGGCGATGTCCCTATAATCACGCGCTTTCCACGACCAATCCGGAAGACAAGAATATGGCAAACAGCGCACAAGCTCGCAAACGCGCCCGTCAGGCGGTTGATCGGCGCGCCCTCAACATGAGTCAGCGTTCGACGCTGCGCACCGCGATCAAGAAAGTACGCAAGGCGATCGAGGGTGGCGACAAGGCAGCTGCCCAGGCAGTGTTTCAGCAGTCGATGAGCGTCATCGACAGCATCGCCGACAAGGGTATCTGTCACAAGAACACCGCAGCGCGCAACAAGAGTCGCCTCTCGGCCGCCATCAAGGCGCTTTGATACGTCGAGACGAATCCGTTAAGAAAAAAGGGGAGGATGGCAGAGCCATCCTCCTCTTTTTTGTCCCTGCAGAACTTGTTCATGAATGTCTGTGCCAGCGGAGTTTGCCCGTCGGCCAGATCAGCGCCGATATCACCAAAGTCAGGCTTCCGGTGAAAAAATCCCCCTAAAAATAGGTATTTCGCCCCACTTCGTGAAATAGTTCACATATAATCGAAGAAACTACTAGCAACGGGGAGATTGTCCATGCGTCTGCAGTCGGTGACCAAATATGCGTTCCGTGTGCGGACACGCGCGGGCCTGACGCTTGATCGGTTGATGATCCCGGGACGCGATCTTGAAGATGCCGAGCGCAAGCTGCGTCAAATCTACCGTGGTTGCGAGATTCTGGCCTGCGTTAGTCAAGGGGACAGCGACCACCGGCCGGTTGCAGCCTATTTGGAGATGTGCAGCGCTGCGTCGCTTTGATGGTCGGGCGGTACCGGTAAGCTCTATTAGCGAAGCACGAGGCGGCAGAGGAACTATACAGCGTCTCGATTTTCTCTTATGATTCGCTTCTCGACAGTGTTCCTAAGCGGCGGCGCAAGCCGCCGTCGTCATTTTAAGCGTTGATTTCCGGCAGGACGTTCCGATGCAGCACTTGATGAACACCTATGCGCGCCTCCCCGTTGCCTTTGCCTACGGTCAAGGTGGGTGGCTGTTCGACGAAGCGGGCAAGCGTTATCTCGATGCCTTGGCCGGTATTGCAGTCAATACGCTCGGTCATGGCCACCCGCGACTGGTCAGTGCCCTGACCGCGCAGGCCGCCAAGCTGATTCATACCTCCAATCTCTATCGAATTCCGCAGCAGGAACAGCTGGCCGACCGTTTGGCAAGCTTGGCCGGCATGGATGAAGTATTTTTCTGCAACTCAGGTTGCGAGGCCAACGAAGCCGCGATCAAGTTGGCGCGACTTTATGGTCATCAGCGCGGTGTCGACACGCCGGCCATCATTGTCATGGACAAGGCTTTTCACGGCCGCACCTTGGCAACCCTGTCGGCGACTGGCAGCCGCAAGGTGCAGGCGGGTTTCGAGCCGCTCGTTTCCGGTTTTGTGCGGGTGCCGTTCGACGATCTGGCCACCATCGAGGGTGTCGCTCAGCATAATGCCAATGTCGTTGCTGTGCTGTTCGAGCCGATCCAGGGTGAAGGTGGTATCAACCTGGCACATCATGACTATATGCGGGCGTTGCGCCGGATCTGTTCCGAGCGCGGCTGGCTGTTCATGGTCGACGAGGTGCAGTGCGGGCTCGGCCGCACCGGCAAGTGGTTTGCCCATCAGCATGCCGGCATAACCCCGGACGTGATGACGCTGGCCAAGGGTTTGGGCTCCGGCCTGCCCATCGGCGCCTGCCTGGCGTCCGGTCGCGCGGCCGGCGTATTCAAACCGGGTAATCACGGCTCCACTTTTGGCGGCAACCCGCTGGCTTGCGTGGCCGCCCTGACGACGCTCGATGTCATTGAGTCGGATGGCCTGATGCTCAATGCCCATGCACTAGGCGAGCGCATCCGTGCCGGATTTGCGTCTGCATTGGCCAATACCAAGGGCGTAGTCGACATTCGCGGCGATGGCCTCATGATCGGTATCGAGCTGGATCGACCGTGTGGCGAGATCGTCCAGCGCGGCCTCGACGCCGGAGTTCTCCTCAACGTCACGGCGGACAAGGTGGTGCGCATGCTGCCGCCGTTGATTTTCAGCGAGGCCGATGCCGATCAACTCGTGGCCATGGCGTCTGCCCTGATTCGCGATTTCTTGCGCGCCTGATCATGTCGGTACCGCGGCATTTCCTACAGTTCAAGGATCTGACTAGCGACGAACTCGACTATCTTTTCGACCGGACGCGCTGGATCAAGCAGCAATTCAAGGCCTACCAAAAATATTGGCCGCTGGTTGACCGGACGCTGGTCATGATCTTCGAGAAGGCCAGCACGCGAACGCGGTTGAGCTTCGAGGCGGGCGTTCAGCAGCTCGGTGGTAGCGCCATCTACCTCAATACGCGCGACTCGCAGCTTGGCCGCGGCGAACCGGTCGAGGATGCGGCGCAGGTGATTTCGCGCATGAGCGACATCGTCATGATCCGCACTTTCGAGCAGGACATCATCGAACGTTTTGCCGCGCATTCGCGCGTACCGGTGATCAATGGCCTGACCAACGAATATCACCCCTGTCAGATCCTTGCCGATATCTATACATTCATCGAGCATCGTGGCCCGATCCGTGGCAAGACGGTGGCATGGATCGGCGATTCGAACAATGTCTGCAACACCTGGTTGCAGGCCGCCGAAGTCCTCGATTTCAACGTGCATGTGTCGACGCCTCCCGGTTACGAGGTCGAACCGGAGCGCGCCGGACTGTTCGGTACAGACCATTACGAAGAGTTCGCCGACCCGATGGATGCCGCCCGCGGTGCCGACATCGTTACCACCGACGTCTGGACCTCAATGGGTTTCGAGGCCGAGAACGAGGAGCGTCTGCGCGATTTTCAGGATTGGCAGGTCGACGCCGAGATGATGCGCGTCGCCAGACCCGATGCACTTTTCTTGCACTGCCTGCCGGCGCATCGTGGCGAGGAAGTCGCTGCCGACGTGATCGACGGGCCGCACAGCGTGGTCTGGGACGAAGCCGAAAACCGCCTGCACGTGCAGAAGGCTTTGATCGAATTCCTGCTGCTCGGCCATATAAATTTGACATAGCGTGAGGCGAGGGAGAAACGGAGTAGGCATGGGTCAAGCATCTACTCCTCACCCCTCACTCCTCACTCCTCACCGGAGTTGAAAAAATGAGCGACATCAAGAAGGCGGTACTCGCCTATTCAGGCGGACTGGATACGTCAGTCATTCTCAAATGGCTGCAAGACACCTATCAATGCGAAGTGGTGACCTTCACCGCCGACCTCGGCCAGGGCGAGGAACTGGAACCGGCGCGCAAGAAGGCACTGCAATTCGGCATCAAGCCGGAGCACATATTCATCGACGATCTGCGCGAGGAATTCGTCCGCGATTTCGTTTTTCCGATGTTTCGCTGCAATACGGTTTATGAGGGTGAGTACTTGCTCGGCACTTCGATCGCGCGACCACTGATTGCCAAGCGGCAGATCGAGATTGCCCGGGCCACCGGCGCCGACGCGGTGTCGCATGGCGCGACCGGCAAGGGCAACGACCAGGTCCGCTTCGAACTCGGCTATTACGCGCTGGAGCCAAACATCAGGGTGATTGCGCCATGGCGCGAGTGGGACTTGTTGTCCCGCGAAAAGCTGATGGCTTATGCTGAACAGCACGGCATTCCGGTCGATATGAAACACAAACAGGGTGGTTCGCCCTACTCGATGGATGCCAATCTGCTGCACATCAGCTTCGAGGGCCGGCATCTCGAAAACCCCGCCGCTGAAGCCGAAGAGTCGATGTGGCGGTGGACCGTGTCGCCGGAGAATGCCCCGGATGCAGCCGAATATCTCGACATCGACTATGAGAAGGGCGACATCGTGGCGCTGAATGGCGAGCGCATCACGCCGGCCGAGGTGTTGACGCGCCTCAATGCCTTGGGTGGCAAGCACGGCATCGGTCGTCTCGATCTGGTCGAGAATCGCTACGTCGGCATGAAGTCGCGCGGTTGCTACGAAACCCCCGGCGGCACCATCATGCTGAAGGCGCATCGGGCCATCGAATCCGTCTGTCTGGATCGCGAAGTGGCGCACCTGAAGGACGACCTGATGCCGCGCTATGCCAGCCTGATCTATAACGGCTACTGGTGGGCACCGGAGCGCAAGGCGCTGCAAGTGCTGATCGACCATACCCAGCAAGTGGTGAACGGCTCGGTACGCCTGAAGCTTTATAAGGGCAATGTCATCGTCGTCGGCCGCGACTCGCCCTCGAATTCGCTGTTCGATCCGACCATTGCCACCTTCGAGGACGATGCCGGTGCCTACAACCAGGCCGATGCCAACGGCTTTATCCGCCTCAACGCGCTACGCCTGCGCATCGCCGCCAATCTGGCCAGGCGCAAAGCTTAACAATGGAGTCCGACATGCCACAATTCAATAATGTAAGCGTCATCAAGCGGGCCAATCTCTATTTCGACGGAAAATGCGTTAGCTATACCTTGCTGTTTCCCGAAGGCCAGCGCAAGACCATCGGCGTCATCTTTCCCTCGTCGCTGACCTTCAATACCGGTGCGGCGGAGCGCATGGAACTGAATGCCGGCAAGTGTCGGATTCGTCTCAAGGGCGATACCGAGTGGCGCGAATTCAGCGGCGGCCAGTCCTTCACCGTGCCCGGCAATTCCAGCTTCGATATCGAGACGCTGGAGATGCTCGACTACATCTGTCACTTCGAATGACCCACACCATATCCTGATCGGGAGCTTGCCATGCCATCCTTCGACATCACTTCGGAAGCCGACATGGTCGCGCTCAAGAACGCCATCGACGTCGCCGGACGCCTGATCGACAATCGCTACGATTTCAAGGGAACGTCGGCCAAGGTCGAACTGCAGGAGAAGGAGAAGTCGATCACCCTTTATGGCGACTCCGATTTTCAGCTCGACCAGATCAAGGAAATCCTCTTTCCGGCAATGGAAAAGAAGGAGGCCGAAAGTACCAAGCGTCTCGACATCGGCGACGTGCAAAAAGTGTCCGGCAACAAGGTCAAGCAGGTTCTGAAAATCAAGAATGGTATCGAGTCGGAGTTGGCGAAAAAGATCGTCAAGCTGATCAAGGACAGCAAGGTCAAGGTCCAGGCCAGCATCCAGGGCGAAGAAGTGCGCGTCACCGGTGCCAAACGCGATCTGCTTCAGGAAACGATTGCCCTGGTGCGCAAATCGATCACCGATTTTCCCCTCAAATATGGCAATTTCAGAGACTGACGCTTCCACAGTTCATGCCACACTGTCTAATCTCCGCGCTTAGCCAAAGCCAGGTATCAAACCCATGTCTGCCACGGAAAACCCGAAATCCATCGCGCCATTGAATGCGCTGCACAACGTTGCGCAGGTCGAATGCGTATTTCCCGATGTGAATGGGTTTCCGCGCGGCAAGATCATGCGGGCCACCGATTTCTCTGCGGGCAAGGAATTGCGAATTGCCGAGGCGATCTTGTTGCAAGCGATCACTGGCGGCTATCCTGACGACGCCATTTGCGGCGAAACAGATCAGGATACAAAGCTTGTTCCCGACCTGAGCACCTTGCGGCAGTTGCCCTGGGCGCCCAGTCGTGCCTGGGTCATCCATGACTGCATCGGTTTCGACGATCAGCCCTCGGCATTTTCCTCGCGCAGCGTCCTCAGGCAGGTGCTCCAGCGCTATCGCGAACATGGCTGGTTTCCGGTGGTTGCGCCGGAACTGGAGTTTTACTTGTTTGCCCGGGATGGCCAGGAGGCGTCAGCTTTCTCGCTGCCGGCGATGCGCGGGGGTGGTCGCGAAGTTATGCAATCCGCATTCAGTGTCGAGTCGTCCAACGAGTTGGAAGGTTTCTGGACGGAGTTGCAGGACGCCTGTGACCGGCTCGGCATCGCCACCGATACTTGGCTCCACGAAATGGGACCAAGCCAGTTCGAGATCAACTTGCTGCATGGCGATCCGCTTGTCATGGCCGATCAGGCGGTACTGTTCAAGTATGGGCTGCGCGAGATCGCCGCGCGCCACGGCCTTTATGCGGTTTTCATGGCCAAGCCGCTGAGCGGTCAGCCGGGCAGTTCGATGCATTTGCACCAGAGCGTCGTCGATAGCGCCGGGCAGAATATTTTCAGTGCCGTCGATGGCACTCCCAGTGAGGCTTTTTCCTGGTTTATCGGTGGTCTGCAGCACTGCCTGCCCAATTTAATGCCGATATTCGCACCGTTCGTAAATTCGTGGCGGCGCTATGTGCGCGACTCATCGGCGCCGATCAACATGGAATGGGGTGGCAACAACCGCACCGTGGCGCTGCGTGTGCCGCACTCAGCGCCGGCTGCACGCCGAGTCGAAAATCGTCTGCCGGGCAGTGACAGCAATCCATACCTGGCGATCGCAGCATCGCTGGCCGCCGGTCTGGAGGGGATCGAGCGGCAACTCGAAGCCCGCGCGCCGGTTCATGTCGGCAGCGCTTACTTGCGGCCGCGCGAGATTCCCCGCAGTTTCGAGAGCGCCCTGGAACGTATGCATGGCAGCCCCGATGCCCGGCGCATGCTCGGCAGCGTTTTCATCGATGCCTTCTGCGGTGTCAAGGAAGTCGAGCTCGATCACTACATGCACGAAGTCAGCGACTGGGACAGGCGTTATTTGACGTTGCAGGTTTGAGGCATCGCCCTTTGTTGAATTTGGTCGTGGCGCCGGCGATCAGGCTATGTGTGCGCCCGTGAATGCCCTTTTTGGCGGACCATGCAATAGTACGGCAGTTAGCGCGCTGGGGATGCACGCATGCCGGAGAACAATTGGACCTGCAGCTTACAGAGCTATCTCGCTGACTACAGTCGCAAGGTTCCGCAATTCATAGCTTCTGTAGCCGCGCCCTTCGATGTTGGCGGCCAGGTCGTGATTCTCGATCAGGGCGGAACCGATGCGAAGTCCTTGTGATGTCTCAGAGTCATTGTTTGTCGAGAAAATGTGTATCCTAGGCGCCGTTTACTTCATGTTCCGCACCACATGACCTATCTCGCCAGCAACAAACCAATCACGCTTCCCGAATTGGCGCGAATGAAGCGGGACGGCGACAAGATCGCCATGCTGACCGGTTATGACGCCAGCTTCGCCGCGCTCGAGGA
>CAISUK010000303.1 GCA_903888645.1 uncultured Pseudomonadota bacterium
AGCACCATTGTTGGTGACTAGCGCACTGCCGACCTTCACGACCAATCGCCTACTCTGGGTTATCCGCTTCCTCATCAGCTTCCTCTTCCGTTGGGCTCTGGCGGCGATTTTGTTCCAGGTAATCCATAACGGCAAAGCTTACTTCCCGGCAACCCTCGCCGTTGATAGCCGCTATGGCGAAACACTTTTCGACGCTGCCGTAACCTTCCACCAAAGATGCTATGCGCGTAGCACGTTCAGCTTCTGGAACGAGGTCGAGCTTGTTGATGACAAGCCAGCGCGGCTTGTTGTAGAGCGCCTGATCGTACTTCCGAAGCTCTTCAAGAATCGCCCGAGCGTCAGCTACAGGATCCGCTTCAGGATCGAATGGAGCCAAATCTACAAGGTGCAACAGCACACGTGTGCGCTGCAAATGGCGAAGGAAGCGGTGGCCGAGCCCGGCACCTTCAGCAGCGCCTTCGATCAGCCCGGGGATATCGGCAATCACAAAGCTGCGATTGTTATCGACACGGACAACGCCGAGATTCGGATAAAGCGTCGTAAAAGGGTAATCGGCAACCTTGGGCCGTGCTGCCGACACGGCACGAATGAACGTCGACTTACCGGCGTTCGGCTGACCGAGAAGACCGACGTCGGCCAAGATCTTTAGTTCAAGTTTAAGTTCGTGGCGCTCGCCTTCCTCGCCCGGCGTCGCCTTTCTCGGCGCTCTGTTGACGCTGGATTTGAAGTGCAGGTTGCCAAGACCTCCCTGGCCGCCGCGCGCAATCATCACCCTTTTCCCGTCGTGATCCAGGTCGGCGAGCACTTCTCCATCGTTGAAGTCTGTGACGATCGTGCCGACCGGCATGCGCAATTCAATATCGTCACCGCCCTTCCCGTAGCAGTCGGAGCCGCGCCCATTCTCGCCTTTCGCAGCGCGGAATATGCGGGTATAGCGATAATCGATCAGCGTGTTGAGGTTGCAGTCGGCAATGACCCAGATGCTGCCGCCTAGGCCGCCATCGCCGCCATCGGGTCCGCCGCGAGGAACGTATTTCTCTCGCCTGAACGAAGCCGAGCCGCTCCCGCCGTCGCCTGCGACGACCTCAATTTTAGCTTCGTCGAAGAATTTCATGGCGGTGCAGTGTAGTGCCCAGAAAGACAAAAGCCCTATCCCAGGGATAGGGCTCTGTGCCTGACTCGGGAATCCTTACGCTACTGTTGCGACTGGCGGCACGACGCGGATCACCTTGCGTCTTTCGGCGCCCTTGAGCGTGAACTCAACGGTGCCTTCGATCTTCGCGAACAAGGTGTGATCCTTGCCCATTCCGACATTGTCACCGGGATGAAATTGGGTCCCGCGTTGCCGGACGATAATGCTGCCGGCCGAAATCAGCTCGCCTCCGTAGCTCTTGACACCGAGCCGCTTTGACTCCGAATCACGGCCGTTGCGGGAACTGCCGCCTGCTTTCTTGTGTGCCATTTTTCAGACTCCTGTTAGGCGGCGATGCCGCTGATTTCCAATTCGGTAAAGTTCTGCCGATGGCCCTGGTGCTTCTGATAGTGCTTGCGCCGGCGCATCTTGAAAATCGTTACCTTGGGGCCGCGGCCTTGGCCAATAACCTTGGCCGTGACCGTCGCACCGACGACCAAGGGCGTGCCGATCTTCACCGACTCGCCCTCGCCGACCATCAGTACCTGGCCGATAATGATTTCCGCGCCCACGTCTGCCGGTATCTGTTCTACTTTGATTTTTTCTCCGGCGGCAACTCGATATTGCTTGCCCCCAGTTTTTATGACCGCGTACATGGATGGACTCCGTTAATTGAATAGTGCTACAAAAGAACCGCGCATTGTACGTTCGAAACAGGCCTAAGTCAAAGCCGCATTTGCCACGAGCTTAAAACGCCGAATTGCTTCCGGTTAGCCTCGTTGACGCTCACTGACGGTACGCCTAACATCGCCCTTTTTTAACGGTTAAGCCCAGTGGCACTGTCACAACTCTATGCGCTGATTGCCGACGACATGCGCGCTGTCGACATGGTGATACGCGCCCGCCTTCACTCGGAAGTCTTGCTCGTCAGTCAGGTCGCAGAATATATTGTTGCTGGGGGTGGCAAGAGAATGCGTCCCGCATTGGTGCTCCTGGCTGCCGGAGCAACGGGATACCGCGGCAGGCAACATCACGACTTGGCGGCCATTGTCGAATTCATTCATACCGCTACGCTTCTCCATGACGATGTTGTAGATGAGTCCGAGCTTCGTCGGGGACGCGAAACCGCGAGCGCGCTATTCGGCAATGCGGCAAGTGTGCTGGTTGGCGATTTCCTCTACTCAAGGGCCTTCCAGATGATGGTTTCGGTTGGCAGCATGCGCGTGATGGAGGTGCTTTCAGAGGCCACCAATATAATCTCCGAAGGAGAAGTGCTGCAGTTGATGAACTGTCACAACGCAGATTCAAGCGTTGACGAATATCTGCAAGTGATCCGCTACAAGACAGCAAAGTTGTTCGAAGCGGCATCCCGCCTCGGTGCCATTGTGGCAGGAGCCGACCCCGAGGCCGAAGATGGCCTCGCCCGCTACGGTATGCATCTCGGAACAGCATTTCAGTTGATTGACGACATTCTCGACTATAGCGGCGCCGAGTCAGAAACAGGCAAGCATCTTGGCGATGACCTCGCTGAAGGAAAGCCAACTCTGCCGTTGATTCATGTCATTCAACACGGCGATCCAGCCCAGGCCGAGTGTGTTCGGCAGGCCATAGAACAAGGCGGACGTAACGCTTTTCCCGAAGTGTTGGCGGCGATCCACGCGACAGGCGCCCTTGAAGAAGCACGACGCCGTGCTGAGCAGGAAGCGACGAGCGCCAGCGTCGCGATCGCTTGTTTGCCCGATTCGCAGTACAAGAAATCTCTGCTAGAATTATCTGCCTTTGCGGTTTCTCGGACATATTGAGAGATGGAAAGGCAGCAAAGGCGAGCAGGTTCCGCTGTCGCCGTTGCTTTTAAGCCGTTACGGGGTGTAGCTCAGCCTGGTAGAGTACTGCGTTCGGGACGCAGGAGTCGGAGGTTCGAATCCTCTCACCCCGACCAATAAAATCAATTGGTTACCTCAATAAAATCCCGAGTCTGGGTTCGCTGGATTTTCTTGTAAGTCCAATATAAGTCCAGCTCAAAGAAAAAAAGACGCTCGGTCACCTGAATGACCGAGCGTACAGTTGTCATCTAACTACCGTCACCCTAACTTCATCTCTACCCTGCCCACGGTAGCGATCCAAGTCGACACCGCGCAGTTCCGGTATGCGTTTGTAATCGACGTTGCCAGCCTTCCAGAGCCTGACGACGGACACCCCGCCGCCGGTCTCCCTCGGATGCGCAGACAGACCCACCAACGCCTTGCGGGCCGATTCCAATCGCTCGTCTGCAGCGTCGGCACCGCGCTTGGCTTCGAGGTATGCCAGTGCCGCACCGACCCATGCCGGATCGTCGCGCTGCGCTGAGTCGGCATCCGTCAGCGGCGGTGGCGAATCGCTATCGAGATACTGCTGGAACTCGTCCCAGCAAGCCCGGATCGTCGCCATCATCGGCTCCTGTCGATCCACCTTGAGCAGGATGCCCTCACCGTCGGCATACACCCAGAGATGGGCCGTTGCCGCGCCCGACACCATCAACTGATGTTGAATCTGCGCGTTGTAGTGATCAGGAATACGCCCCTCGACCACCTCGCGCCACAGGCTCGACGACTTGCCACGGAAGGGGCACTTGATCTCGACGATCAGATCACCAGCCAGATTGATGCCGTCCAGACTGGCCGAGTACGGCCCGTCCTGCATCACCTGTGGCTGCATGGTCTCGCCGGTCGCAGTTTCGTATGCCGCTCTCGCTTCAGGTTCGAGCTTGGTGCCGTGGGCCATGGGCGCAGTCACCTCCTTCGTGCTACGGCCGGTCTTGATGAGCCAGAGGCCGTAAGGCGTGAGCCACGGACTGATGCCGAGCACCGCTGCGGTCTCCGAGGCGTTGCGCATCGTGCGTCGATGCTCATGCCACGCAGGCGTGCCTTGAACGAGTTTGAGGACGGCGCTCATGCTGCTCTCCTCTTCGTCTCAAGACTACGGATCACGCGGCTGTACATGTATTTCTTCGTCACCTCTCCGGAGGAAACGGTGGTACGCGGCTGGGAGCGCGCTCTCCAGCGCGGTCGCTATAAGTCTGTTCAGGATTTCCTGGGCCACAGCGTCGAAGCCTATTCCGGGATGCCCCGGATCTTCTTTCGCTGGCTCAAGCAGACAGGCCCGAATTTTCGCTACGTCTTTCTCGACAACGACGTGCCAAAGAACACTTTCCCGAAGACTATCGCGAGCGGCAATCAAGCTGAGATCGAGATTTTCGATTTGCTGGGAATGATCAATATCGAGCGTTATCAGAAAATAAATATCGACGCCAATACGCCCACCGAGGTCTACCTTCCGGTTGAGAAATTTGATGTCAGCAAGAACTGCGGATTCTTATTGGATTGTCTCCGGCAAATTCCGTCGGTGACGTTGACGGACCCATTGACGGGGAGCGTCTACGTGCGAGGCAGCAATGGCAAATTGACTATCGCGCGCGCCGAGCTGCTGCACGAGAAATTGCGTAATCCAAAATTCGCCGCCATATTCGGGGAAATTGCGCCCGACTTGCTTCGCTCTATCGACGAAGCCCCCAACTAGCCAGCGAGCACCAGGAATGCCCCTGACATTATTGCCGACGGAACCCTGCGGTGTCAGTTCGTCGCCATGTTCCGAGCCTTTTTGCCTGCGGGCCAACGCTTCCCGATTGCATAGTATCGGCGGCCGGCTATACTTGGCAGCACTGATGAGGTCTTGCGCCGTCGAGGAATTGAAAAACTGTGAAGTGGGCTGCGTTCTTTCTTCTGTTGGCGATCGCCTACCTGCTGTGGCGACAGGATAGGTCCAGGCCGACCGCTGCGAGCAGCGCTTCCTCGCGTCGTACCCGGGCAGCAGAACGCATGGTTGCCTGCGCGCATTGCGGCATACACATGCCGGAAAGCGAAGGGCTTAGTGAAAATGGTCTCGCCTACTGCTGCACTGAACATCGGCAACTAGGCGCCAAACGATCGGTCTGAAGCGATGATGGGTTTGCTCGGCAGCGAGTCAGCGACAGCCGATTCAGTAGCGTCTCGCTGGCGCTCGCTGCACTTCTTCAATATCTATCGTGTTGTTTCCGCCAGCCTCTTTCTGCTGGCGATGCTACCGAACAACGTTGGTTTCAAGATTGGACTTGATCGCCCCAGCCTTTTCATGGCTGTTGGCACAGTCTATCTCGCGATCTCCCTGTTGTATCTGGCAGTTCTTCCCCGCTTGCAGCTGAGCTTGAGCGTTGTCCTGACGGTTGAAGTTGTCACTGACATCGTTTTTCTTACGCTGATGATGCACACCAGCGGCGGCGGCCATAGTGGCCTGGGTTATATGCTGTTGGTGGTCCTTGCCGGCGCCGGTCTGGTCGGCCAAGGTCGGCTGACATTGTTCTATGCGGCGTTGGCGACAGTGGCTGTCCTGCTCGAACATGCCTATCGCGTATTGCAACTTTATGGCGATCCGGCTGATTTCATTCATACCGGCAGCATTAGCCTGGGTTTTTTCGCAACGGCGATCACGGCGCGTCTGCTGGCCGCCCGAGTGGTCGCCAATGAAGAACTTGCGCGGCAACGTGGCATCGAGCTTGCCGACCAACTCAGCATTAACCGGCAGGTTATCCGCGACATGCAGGATGGCGTGCTGGTTGTCGATGGTGCTGGCCGGGTGCGCCAGCACAACCCGCAGGCCGTGAATTTGTTGTCTGTGCAATCGGCGCACCGTGAAAAACTGACGGATTTCTCCAGCACGTTGGCTGAGCGCCTGTCACGCTGGCGCGGCCAGGCACGAGAGGTCAGCGAGGCGATTCGGGTGCCGGTCAGCGGACGCCTGTTGCGGGCGCGCTTCCTTCCCGCAGGCGACGGCGGTTACGCGCTGCTCTACCTTGAGGATCTCGAACGTATTCATGCCGAAACGCAGCAGATCAAGCTGGCGGCGCTTGGTCGGCTTACTGCAAATATGGCGCACGAGATACGTAATCCGCTGTCGGCAATCAGCCATGCCGCCGAACTACTGGCCGAAGGTGTCAGTGCCGAAACACAGGCGCGACTTACCCGGATCATAGGCGACAATGCGCAGCGGCTGAACCGACTGGTTGCCGAAGTGCTCGAATTGGGTCGGCGCGACCAGGCAAAGCCCGAGTCGATCCGACTGGCAAATTTTGTCCAGACATTCGTAGAAGATTTGTCAATGCACGAGGAAAAGGCCCGGCAGGCATTCGCGTCCGAAGTGACCACGGACAGCCTCGTCTGCTTCGACCGCAGTCATCTCAACCGCATATTGTGGAACCTGACTACCAACGCCCTGCGGTATTGCCGTGGCACATCAGGCGGCGTGCGACTGCGGGTCGCTGCTGTTGCCGATACGGTCGAGTTGCACGTCATCGACGACGGCCCAGGTATCGAGGCGCAGTTGCGCGGTCAGGTGTTCGAGCCATTCTTTACCACACATGGCAGCGGAACGGGACTGGGCCTGTATATTGCGCGAGAACTTTGCGAAGCAAACGGCGCAACGCTCAAACTGCTCGATAATGAGCCCGGAGCACATTTCTGCATTACGGTACGAGGTGGAGCATGTCCGCAAGAATTGAGCGAAGAAGCCGCGAACCCGGTCGCGTCCTGATCGTCGACGACGAGGCCGATATACGTGAGTTGCTGGACCTGACCATGGTGCGCATGGGTCTGTTGGCAGATTGCGCGGCTTCCCTCGCCGAGGCAAGGCAATTTCTCGATCACACCAGCTATCAGTTGTGCTTGACCGATATGCGCTTGCCGGATGGTCAGGGCATCGAATTGGTTCGTCATATTGGCGAGCACTGCCGTGATCTTCCGGTGGCCGTCATTACCGCTCACGGCAGCACCGAAAACGCCGTATCGGCCCTCAAGGCAGGCGCCTTCGATTACTTGGCCAAGCCGGTTTCGCTGGAGCAATTGCGCGCTTTGGTGAAGACTGCGATGGACCTGCCACGCACCGGTGACGTCACCATCGAATCGACAACGCAGTCGCTGCTTGGCGATTCGCCGGCGATGCAGGAGGTTCGCAATCTGATCGAGCGCGTCGCCCGCAGTCAAGCTCCCGTTTATATCTGGGGAGAGTCGGGCAGCGGCAAGGAACTGGCGGCGCGCCTGATTCATCGTCTCGGTGCGCGTCCCGACAAGCCCTTCGTTGCCGTGAACTGCGGAGCGATACCTGAAAACCTCATGGAGAGCGAGTTTTTCGGTTATCGCCGCGGTGCTTTTACCGGCGCCGAACAAGACCGCGAAGGTTTTTTTCAGACGGCCGATGGCGGCACCTTGTTTCTCGATGAAGTGGCCGATTTGCCGCTGACCATGCAGGTCAAACTGCTGCGCGCGATTCAGGAAAAGCGTGTCCGCAAAGTCGGCAGCACCAGCGAGGACATGGTCGATGTGCGGATCGTCTGCGCCACCCACCAGAAACTCAAGGCACTTGTCGACCAGGGCCGATTTCGTCAGGATCTTTTTTATCGCTTGAACGTCATCGAGTTGCGCATGCCGGCCGTGCGCGAATGTCGCGAAGATATTCCGCTGCTGGCCAGGCACATTGTCGAGCGCCTGTCGCGACCCTCCGGCCTGCGCGCGCCGGAGTTCACCGCAGCGGCACAGAGAGCGCTGGCCGAGTACCCGTACCCTGGAAATGTGCGCGAACTGGAAAACATCATCGAACGGGCCTTGGCACTTCTCAATGGCGACGTCATCGATATCGGCGATCTCAACCTGTCGCCGCAGACCACCCATGAAGAGCTGCCGATTGCCGGCCAGATGCTGTTGCAGGATCATCTCGATCATGTCGAGAAAGCAGCGATACTCGAAGCGCTGCAGCAAACACGATTCAATCGCACGGCGGCGGCCAAATTGCTGGGCGTCACCTTTCGCTCGTTGCGCTACCGGATGGAGCGGCTCGGACTCAACGAATGAACGGTCCGCTCGAGGCGTGGCGACTTGATGATAGTGGCTGGCTGGAACCGGCGAGACGGATCAGTTCGCCGAACTGCGACGAGCGCCCGCCGGACATGGAACTGACGCTGGCTGTCGTCCATGCCATCAGTCTGCCGCCGAACGAATTTGGCGGCGATGCGATCGAGCGGCTGTTCGTCAACCGACTCGACCCGGATGCCCACCCGTACTTTGCCGAGATTCAGTCCCTGCGCGTCTCGGCGCATTTTCTCATTCGTCGCGACGGCGAAATCATTCAGTTTGTCCCCTGCCGCTTGCGGGCATGGCATGCGGGTCAATCGTGCTGGCGAGATCAACAGCGCTGCAACGACTTTTCAGTGGGGATCGAACT
>CAISUK010000304.1 GCA_903888645.1 uncultured Pseudomonadota bacterium
ATCGAGAGATCACGGATACCCCGGTCTCACCATCCCCAAATCCGTCCAGGATGGACGTTGCCATGGATGGTTCCACCATGGATGACTCTGCCATGCATGGCAAAGTTGGGGATATACCAATATCACTAGAACATGATCACTTAAACACCCCCCCAACCCCCAGACCCAGCGGGGAACCTGATGAACCGGTTGGGACCGGTTCGGGGGGAGGGGATCAGACTGAGGTTCCCTCGGTTTTTCGTCTGCCAAAGGGTGAATTTCATGCTACCAGTTTTTCCTGATGCTGCTCTCTGATCCAGTTCTCCAAGAACTGAATCGGCGATCTGTAACCGAGGGTTGAATGCTGCCGTTTCCGGTTGTAGAAGACCTCGATGTATTCGAAGCTGGCGGCCTTCATGTCGGCATGAGTGGCATAGCGAATGCCATACACCCGCTCGTTCTTGAAGCTGTTGAACCAGCTTTCCGTCGGCGCGTTATCCCAGCAGTTCCCTTTCCTGCTCATCGAGCACGTTATGCCGAATGCCGTAAGCTTGTCCTGAAAGGCATGGCTGGCGTACTGGCTACCCCGGTCGGAGTGATGCAGCAGCCCCGGCGCCGGCCGCTTGCGGAACCAAGCCATGGTCAGCGCATCCGTCACGATGTCCGCCGTCATGCGCGGCTTCAGCGACCAGCCGACAACTTCGCGGTTGAACAGGTCGAGCACGATCGCCAGGTACAGCCAGCCCTCATCCGTCCACAGGTAGGTGATGTCCGATGTCCAAACCTGATTCGGCGCCGTCGGCGTGAAATTCCTGGCCAGCAGGTTGTCTGCGACCGGCAGGCCGTGCTTCGAGTCGGTCGTGACTTTGTAGCGCCGCTTGTGGCGGGCATGGATGCCGTTGTCGCGCATCAGCCGTTCGACTCGCGCCTTGCTGGCCGAGAAGCCTCGCGCCCGCAGCTCGCGCGCCATGCGTGGACTGCCATACGCGTTCTTGAGTTCGGCATGGATCGAGCGGATCAAGGCCAGCATCTGGCCGTCTGTCAGTCGCTTGCGATCTGGGCTGCCGCCACGCTTCCAGGCCCGATAGCCACTGATGCTGACGTCAAGCACGTCGCACATTTCGGACAACGCAAATGCCTTGCCTTGCTCGGCAATCCAGGCGTACTTCACAGAACATCCCTTGCGAAGTACGCCGTCGCTTTTTTTAGAATTTCGTTCTCCCGCTTGAGCCGGAGATTCTCGGCGCGCAGCCTTGAGAGCTCCATTTCCTCGGGCGTCACGACTCGGCCGCCAGCGCCGTTGAGCTTGCCTTCTGCCGCCGCCTTGACCCAGTTGCGCACGGTCTGGTCGCTCAACCCGAGTTCCTTGCAAACCATGCTCACGCTCTGGCCGTCCTTGACGCGCTTGACCGCCAGTTCCTTGAACTCGGCTGTGTATGCCTGCTTCGGTATCTTCATTTCCTGCCTTCCAAAAGTGACGTCAATTTTATGTCACCCTTGGCAGACGAAATTTCGGGGGAAGCTCAGTTTCGGCGATCCATCACGGTGCGATGGGAGTGGTTTATGGTTGCTTTGATCATCAGTCTAAGCTGCCTCGCGCACTCAAGACC
>CAISUK010000305.1 GCA_903888645.1 uncultured Pseudomonadota bacterium
ACGCCTACACCGTCACCATGTACATTCTCGCCGGGTTACTGGTCGTCGGTTTCGTCTGCAACTGGCTGGTGAAGTCGGTCGCAGAACAGCATTACATGAGCGACGACCAACTGAAAGAGGAACAGAAGCTGGCCAACGACACGCACCAGCATTTCGTCGCCGACGTCGAAGCGCTGGCGCACGAGGCAAGCCACAACGGCAAAGTCTTCCTCGCCTGGCTGGCGGTGTGGATCCCACTCGGCTGGGGAATCTGGATGACACTGCAAAAAGCCGCCGTGCTATTCAAGTAATCAAGCTATCTGGCATTTGCGCTAGAACCCGGGAGGCGCTTGAGACGTCGCGGGTTCTACGCCAATCAAGTTGGGCGCGGACCGGAATTCGATTTGTCGTCGCTGTGCGGAGGAGCTGACGATGTTAAAGAAGCCAACTGTTCCGGTAACTTAGGGTGGTGTTTGGTCGCGTATTCGGAGGGCGATGCAACTGGTAATGGAACGTCTCTCGGTATTGTGGAACGCCAGCCCAGCCGTAAATGGCTCATTAGAATTTGCGGCCTGAGCAGTGACGAACCTCCGCTACTCGTCTAGCGTTGGGATATCTCCGCTTCCAGCGTGAACCTGCCGTTTGACCAAGAAGGCGCCGGATGCCATTACCAAGGGCGCCTTTAGATTGGCAGCGTCCATTCGGACCTGCAGCGTCGATTTCGGCTTCCGACCCAAAGCGGAAGTAGCGGCTGCTCCGTAGCGGCCCTTCAGGCAAACCCAATTTATGCGAAATAGGATCCTACAAAGCGGCCGTTGGAGACCTCACCCGGCCGGCCATGGACCAGTGCTCAAGTTAGCCATCCCATTTAAATACTTGAGGCGTCCTATGACCCTTTTGTTTGGTAAGCGGCGCCCGAGTACCGCCTGTTTTTGAGCACTGAGTTTGGGCATGATCGCGTGGTGTGGATCTGAAATGTGTCCACGATTCTGATCATGG
Source organism: uncultured Pseudomonadota bacterium (assembly GCA_903888645.1). Classification (GTDB taxonomy): domain Bacteria; phylum Pseudomonadota; class Gammaproteobacteria; order Burkholderiales; family Rhodocyclaceae; genus CAISUK01. The sequence goes on from CAISUK010000305.1 coordinate 979, forward strand.
GCACAATGGAACGAACAATTACTTCTGGTCTTGGTCAAAGAAGCTACTGGTGGCACAGTCTGGAACTGAAACGGCACATCGTGGTGCTGACGTTGAAGCCCATGGCATCGGTGGCACGGCTTGCGCGGACGCATGCCGTCAAAGCGAATTAGGTGTTTGGCTGCTGCGAGCTTTATCGAGCGAGTTTGCATCGAATTGGTCGTTTCGCGCATTGTCGCTTAGATCTTTCATACCCACACGAATCCGCCTGCATGCAGTTCCGGCTCCCCTTCCCACCGGTATGCAACCAATTTTCCATTTTTAGCGACGCTGTAATCCACGCAAGCGACGTTTGCTGCAAAGGGCGTCGGTGTTCCATGTTCCCAATAATGTCCGACAAAGAGCGGCCGTGCGTCCGAATAAGGCGCGCGCTTGTGTGCCGGCACTGGATCGTCAGGAATATGCTGAAGCAATTGTTCATCCAGGAGAGCTGCTCGTCGATACGTTGTTCCTTGGATATCCCACCAGCGGGTTCGCACACGCGTTCTGACATGCCCATCCTTGTCCTTAAAGCTGTAAGGATGTGGCAGTAGTTCTACTTCAATGCCCTTTGTCAGCGCTTCGACGGCCTTGAACACTGTCGGCGTCGGCGTGTCTTTCTCTGCCTCGTTTTCTGGTTCACGAGTGGCGGCGGGCATCAACGCCTCAGTGAGGCAGTTGCCTGGCGATAGACGCGGCGCGAGCCAAGTCATGAAATATGGATGCCAGCAGGCGTGGGCCACGCACAATTCAGGTAGATCAAGCCAAAGCGGAAGTGTCAGAAACCAGTCAATGATCTCCTTGTGCATTCTTGGATTGCTCTCCACCTCGGCGAGGAAAGCTTCATGCTGCTGTCGGTTCTTGCTGCCCCACTTGGCGGAATGGTGTGGCCGCAGGAACTCTCCCGAAATATCGGGGTCCGGAAGAAACCACGCGATGGCATTGAGTTCGTGGTTACCCATGACGGCAAGAGCACTTCCTGCATCAACCATGCGGCGCACAGTCATCACCGTGGTGACCTGTCTTGGCCCGCGGTCGATGAAATCACCTACGAAAATGGCCATGCTATCGGGATGACGCCACGCACCGTCTTTCTCGCGATAGCCAAGCTTCGCAAGAAGTGCAGTCAAGGCGTCGGCGTGACCATGCAGGTCACCAATAATGTCGTAGAGCATCAATGTCCTCGCATCTGTGAAATTGTCAGAAAGGCCGTTCAGCAGCGATCATAGGCACTGACTTTCGTAGCCGCGCTTCTACACGAGCGTTCATCAGATCGGCGGTATCGTTGGCATGACAAACCATGAATGTGCTGCGAACCTTCAAGGTCTCGGCTAATACCATGTTCCCGATACCAATGTATGAATTGTTCAGTACGGTCAACAATCTCGATGGAATTTGCCGCGTAGTTGATCAAGCAGCGTGATGGACGAGGGGTGATCCCCCTCGGGGAACTTGAACAAACGAACCCTTTGGGGGAGTCTCTGGTTACCAAGCCAAGAGACCCGCA
>CAISUK010000306.1 GCA_903888645.1 uncultured Pseudomonadota bacterium
CCGACTGATCATTGCCGCCGCGTAGCCGGGCCTGGCGATTATTGCCTGGTCATAGCTGGCCACCGCATCGGCGTGGCGCTCCAGCAGCTGCAGAACATTTCCCCTTTGATAATGCGCTTCGGCATGGTGGGGCTGGATCGCTATGCTGCTGTCAAAACTGTCCAGGGCATCTGCACTGCGTTTGCCGGCTTGCAGTGCCAGGCCACGATTGAAAAAGGCATCGGCATGCAGCGGATCCAGTTTCAGGGCGCAGTCGTAACAACGAATGGCATCGGCGAATTGAGCTTTGCGCTGAAACGCATTGCCGAGGTTGGTGTATGCGAGCGTATTGGCCGGATCGATCTGAATCGATTCCCAGATGAGCGCTATGGCTGCATCGGGAAAGCCCTGCTGGAAAAACGTAACCCCCAGCAGGTGCAGCGCATCGGCATCGCGAGGATGGTTTTCGAGGTATTGCTTGTAGCGCTGCTGGGCCTCCGCCAGGCGGCCTTGCCGATGCAGATCGATGGCCTCCTGCAGGGGCGCGCTGGGCAAGGCAGCGTCAGACATGGTCGAGGTTCAACCGCGCCTCTCTACTTTTTTTGCAAGAATAATTTCTGTTTGGACGACTTGGGGCATGGTTTTGAGCGCGACTATTTACGGACTTGTATCGCTGCGCGAATGCGTCGCTCGACATGGTCGTGAAGACGGTAACATGATTTGCTGCACAATGCCGAAAGTGGCAGACGAGAGAAGGCAGAAGCTAGCCGATCATGCTCGCGGCGATATTGACGGTGAGCGCCAGCAATGTCGTATTGAAGGCGAATGACACCAGTCCGTGAAACATCGTCAGGCGGCGCATGCGGGTACTGGCGATGGCAACGTCGGCGGTCTGCGAGGTCATACCAATGACAATGGCAAAGTAGAGAAAATCGCCGTAGATCGGCATGGGCGTGCCGGGAAACTCCAGCTGCGCGCCGCCTTGCTGGCTGGTGCGGCCGTAATAGGCATGGGCGTAGTGCAAAGCGAACGAGGTATGGACGAGCAGCCAGGACGCCGCAAAAGTCACAGCGACCAAGCCGATATGGATTAGTTGCCGCGCCGGCGAGAGCGCCTTCATGCCCGTCAGTTCGAGAATGATGGCGGCAAGACTGGCGATTGCGGCGACCACGGTGAAGAACAGCACCACCGCAGCGCCATCGTCCTGCAAGCGCGCCCGCCAGCGCATGTGGTCGACCGTGGCGCGCGCCATCATGACCCAGGCCAATATAAGGTAGAGGCAAGCGCCGACATCCCAGGCAACCAGGGCGCGTGCCGAGGCGCCGTATTGGGAAGGCAACAGCGCGCAGGCAAGCAAACCAATTGCCGTACCCGCCAGTAACCGCGGTCGGACACGCAGTTGATGCCAGACTTTTCTCATGGTGAAATTCCAATGGCTTGCCGTGTACCATTATGGACGATCCGACTGCGCGCCGATGTCGGTCGCCGCCGAGCCGGTTGTGCGCAGAAAATGCTGCTTGCCGGCGAAGTGCTGTTAGTGTTGCTGTTGCCGGCAGACAAAGACACAGCCAATTCGTGCTATCAATGCAATACCAAACTTGGAGTTGCCCACCGTGGGAGCGGATATTGCTTCAGCCGATTTGATCCAGAGCCGCGTCCTGGTGGTCGATGACGATCCGATGCTGCGCCTGCAACTGCAGACCATGCTCGGGCGTTTCTTCGCCGAATTGCGCTTCGCCGCGAACGGTGCTGAAGGGCTCGAGATCTGGCGTCGATGGCAGCCCAATGTCATCGTCACCGACAACCTGATGCCGGTCATGAACGGTCTGGAGATGTCGAGCGCCATCAAGGCGGCCGATCCCCGCGCCCAGATTGTCATGATCACCGCAGCCGACGACAACGCCAGCCTGCACAAGGCACTGGACATCGGCGTCGACCGTTACATCATCAAGCCGGTGGATGTCCATTTGCTCAAGGACGCGATCAATAAATGTATCCGCGATCGGCAGCAGAGCGACGAATTGCAGCTCGTGCGCAAAGTCGCCGAATTGACCAGCCGGCTGCAGGAGGAATTGGCCGCCAAGCACCAGGTGACGGCCGCGCTGGAGAAGGAGAAGGAAGAGCAGCAGGTGCTGATTCGCCGGCTCGAAGAGGCACACAATCGCTTGTTGCAGTCGGAGAAAATGGCCTCGCTCGGGCAACTCGCGGCAGGGGTGGCCCACGAGATCAACAATCCGATCGGCTTTGTCAATTCCAACCTCAATACGCTGCGCCGCTATGCCGAACAACTGAGCGAGCTCAGAGCGTCTTGTGACGCGGCCGTCAGCAGCCTTGCCGAAGACTCGCCGGTGCGCCAGGCCATTGCCGCGGCGCGCCAGGCGACCGACGCCGACTTCCTCGAGCGCGATCTTGTGGCGGTCATCGACGAGTCCTGCGACGGGGTCGACCGGGTGCGCAAGATCGTCCAGGATCTCAAGACTTTTTCGCGCGTCGGACCCAGCGAATGGCAGTGGATCGACCTCAATGCCAGCCTCGATTCGACGCTCAACATCGCTGCCAGCGAGATCAAATACAAAGCGCGGGTGGTGAGGGAATACGGGGCGATTCCCGAAGTCGAATGCATGGCCTCGCAGTTGAGCCAGGTCTTCCTCAATTTGCTGATCAACGCCGCTCAAGCCATCAAAGAGCAAGGCACCATCACCTTGCGCACCGGCTGCGCAGGCAGCGATGTCTGGGTCGAGATCGAGGATACCGGCGTCGGTATTCCGGGCGAAAACCTCAACCGCATTTTCGATCCATTCTTCACTACCAAACCGGTCGGGATGGGCACGGGTCTTGGCTTGTCGATCAGCTACGGCATTGTGCGCGAGCACCACGGACGCATCGAAGTGCAGAGTGTGCCAAGCCAGGTCCACGTCCGGGGTGGAATGGAAGTACACGTCGATGGCCCCGTTCAACGTGTGGAACGAGGACTCGCGCGCCGGATTGCGGCTGAAGGCGACCTTCACGCGGCCGTTCAGTGTGTGGACGGAGCCGCTGCCGCCGATCTCATCCA
>CAISUK010000307.1 GCA_903888645.1 uncultured Pseudomonadota bacterium
CTCGGCCTTGATCAGCGGGCCGCCGGTGCCCGGCTTGGCAGCGCCGACGTCGGCGCTGTCGACCGGGTGCAGTTCCTGCAGTTTGATCCCGGCCAGGCCGGCAAGCCGCTCGCCGAGCGAATCGAGACGCGTCATCTGGGCCTGCATCTCGCCCAACTTGACGGCCATGGCATTGAGGTTGTCGCGAACGAACGTCTTGCTGCGCTGGGTATCCTCGGCATTGATGGCGCGGAGCAGGTCTTGCAGGAAGGGCAAGCGGATCTCGGCGGCGTGGCGCACCGAGACATAAGACAGCGCTGACGACAGCGACAAAACCAGGGCGGAAAAAACAACGACCGCTGTGATCAGGTGGCGCCAGGTCACACTGATGGTCCTGGCCGTTGCCAGTCGATCGGAGACGAGAATAATATGCATGTTTCCCCCCTCGGGTTTCTGCAATGTTCAAAACGAAGTCTGCCCGTCCGCTGGCAGCGTGCCTTGACGCCGATGCGTCCATGGCGCGGCTTGCCTCCCACACCAAGCGTTTACTGAGTCTTCAACGCAGTCTTGAGGCTGCGGCCCCTGCCGCATTGGTGCGGACTTGTCGGGTCGCCAACTACAAGTTCGGTGTCGTTTTCATCCACGCCGACAATGGCGCAGTCGCTACCAAGCTCCGGCAAGTTGCCTCAAGTCTCGGTGACGAGTTCCGAAAACGCGGGACCGAGGTTAACGAAATCCGTGTCAAGGTGCAACCCCGGGTGGCCAATCCGTCATTACCGCGGCGCGAGCTTGGCTACAGCATTAGCTATCAAGCGAAGCGAGGACTTACGTCGCTGTCTGACCGCCTGTCGAGTGACTCGCCCCTCAAAAATGCATTGCAACGATTGGTCGAGCGGGCCAGAGACAGCGAGCGCTGAAGCGAAGCGTCTTGCTTCGCGTGTCCATGCCGCGGAACTACAGAACGATCACGCGCTCAAGGAAAAACAGGGTAAGGATGACCAGGGCAAGGATCAGCGAGTATTTCCCGACCCGCCAGGACATGACCAGATAGCGCCGGTCTCGCGTTGCCAGGTAAGCAACGATGCCGCTGCCGATGAGGGCGGCGGCGAGCATGCCAATGAGGCGCAGCACCAACATGGAAGTTCAAGCCAGCTGCGGATACAGAGCGGCGATGGTCGGCGGAGTTTGCCCGGCGTGTTCAAACGTCACCAATTCCCAGGCAGTCGGGTCAGCAAGCAGTTTGCGCAACAGGGCATTGTTGAGGGCGTGCCCCGACTTGTGCGCGGAGAACGCTGCCAGCAAGGGGTGGCCGGCCAGGTAGAGATCGCCGATGGCATCGAGCACCTTGTGCTTGACGAACTCGTCGGCATAGCGGAGACCATCGGCGTTGAGGACGCGGTACTCGTCCATCACGATGGCGTTTTCCAGGCTGCCGCCAAGGGCCAGCCCATTCTCGCGCAGCATTTCGACATCCTGCATGAAACCGAAGGTTCGCGCCCGCGAGACTTCGCGAGCATACGATTGCTCGCCGAAATCGAAGGTGGTCGTGGTGCCGGTCTGGTCCACTGCAGGATGATTGAACACAATCGAAAACGACAGGCGAAACCCATCATAGGGCTCGAACCGCGCCCACTTGTCGCCATCGCGTACTTCGACCGTTTTACGCACGCGCAGAAAACGCTTGGCTGCCGGCTGCTCCTCGATGCCGGCCGACTTGAGGAGGAAGACGAAGGTGGACGCACTGCCATCCATGATCGGGATTTCGGCGGCGTCGACATCGACATAGAGATTGTCGATGCCCAATCCAGCCAGCGCTGACATCAGGTGTTCGACGGTACCAATCTTGACCCCGTCCTTTTCCAGGCAGGACGCCATCCGCGTATCGCCGACCGTCAGCGGATCAGCGCGAAGATCGACCGGCGGCTCGAGATCGACGCGACGAAAGACGATGCCCGTGTCCGCTGCCGCCGGGCGCAGAACCAGCGTGACTTTGGCGCCGCTGTGCAAGCCGACGCCAGTGGCGCGAACCAGGGATTTGAGTGTGCGCTGTTTTAGCATGACGGGAACGCGATGATCGGGAGGCGATTCTACCACCGCGTTCCATGAGTCATTTCATGAGCTTACGATTTGTTGCATTGCGTCATTCACTGTCATTCCTAGTCCGCCTGTTTGCGCAGGAAGGCCGGAATGTCGTACTTGTCGACGCCGCTTGCGGTCATGGCTTCGACGTGGGCGTTGCGCGCGCCGCGACCATGCATGACCGGCGGCAGCGTGACTTCGCGGCTAGTGCCGGTCGGATCCATGAATGATGTGTTGTCGGTGCCGGTGCGCAACACCGGAACCATGGTGATTTCCGGTTTGCGTTTGGCGATCGGCGCACCAAGCCCAGTGGCAACCACCGTGACCCGCAGGTTGTCTTCCATCGCGTCGTCGAACACCGTGCCGAAAATGATCACGGCATCCGGGGCGGCGTAGTTGCGGATGGTGCCCATCACATCCTTGACCTCCTTCATGCCGAGGGATTGATTGGCGGTGATATTCACCAGTACGCCACGGGCGCCGGAGAGTTCGATGCCCTCGAGCAGCGGGCTGGCCGCGGCCTGCTCGGCGGCAATGCGGGCGCGGTCGACGCCGGCGGCGGAGGACGAACCCATCATGGCTTTGCCCATTTCGCTCATCACCGTGCGCACGTCTTCGAAGTCGACATTTACCAGACCCGGCACGTTGATGATTTCGGCAATGCCACCCACCGCATTCTTGAGCACGCTATCGGCGGCATGAAATGCTTCCAGCATGCTGATTTCATCGCCCAGCACTTCCATCAACTTTTCGTTGAGGATGACGATCAACGAATCGACGTGCTGCTGCAGTTCGGCAACGCCGGCCTCGGCGAGGCTCATGCGGCGGCCTTCGTATTCGAACGGCTTGGTCACCACAGCGACGGTCAGGACGCCGAGTTCGCGCGCCACCTCGGCAACGATCGGCGCTGCCCCGGTGCCGGTGCCACCGCCCATGCCGGCGGTGATGAAGGCCATGTGAGCGCCGGCCAGCATTTCGGCGATGCGCTCGCGCTCGGCTTGCGCCAGCACCTTGGCCTTGTCCGGCCTGCCGCCGGCGCCCAGCCCTGGCCCCAGTTGCAACTTCACGTGAGCACTCGACTTGGCGAGCGCCTGGGCATCGGTGTTCACGCAAATGAACTCGACACCCTGGACGCCGTTTCGGATCATGTGCTCGACGGCGTTGCCGCCGGCGCCGCCGACACCGATCACCTTGATGACAGTACCAGTGGGTTCCAACTCTACGATTTCAAACATGCTCGCCTCCTTCCAAGAACTGCAGACAAAAAAGTTTCATTCAAAAATTCTTCTCAAACCAGGAACGCATGCGTGCCAGGATGCTTCTGACAGAACGGGTATCGCGCGCCTTGAGACCGCGCTTGCGCTGCGACACGCCTTCCAGCAGCAAGCCCATGGCTGTGGAAAAACGGGGATTGCGGACGATGTCCTTGAGGTTGCCGTCATAATGCGGAACGCCCAGTTTCACCGAGTTGTGAAATATCTCTTCGCCCAGCGCCGTCATGCCCGGCATGGTCGAGGCGCCGCCGGTGATGACAATGCCGGCGCGCAACAAACGGTCATAGCCACTGGCAAGCAGTTCTTCCTGGACCTTGGCGAAAATTTCCTCGACCCGCGGCTGGATGAAACCGGCCAGCGCCTGGCGCGACAACTGCGTCGTCGGACGGTCGCCGACACCGGGTACTTCAATCATTTCCTGCGGGTCGGCGAGTTGCTGGAGGGCGACGCCGAAACGAATCTTGATGTCTTCGGCATCCTGCGTCGAAGTGCGCAGGGCGACCGAGATGTCGTTGGTGAGCAGGTCGCCGGCGATCGGTATGACGGCGGTATGGCGAATCGCCCCCTGCGAAAATACGGCGATGTCGGTGGTGCCGCCGCCAATGTCGACCAGGCAGACGCCGACATCCTTCTCGTCCTCGGAGAGCACGGCATAACCGGAAGCCAGCGGTTGCAACACCAGGTCGACCACTTCGAGACCGCAGCGATGCACGCACTTGACGATATTCTGCACGGCAGTTACAGCGCCGGTGACAATATGCACATTGACTTCGAGCCGCTTCGCATCCATGCCGATCGGTTCCTTGACGCCGTCCTGTCCATCGACGATGAATTCCTGCGGGATGGTGTGCAGGATCTGGTCGTCAGCGGAAATCGGCGTCGCCTTGGCGGCATCCATGGCGCGTTCGACATCGAATTGCGTCACTTCCCGGTCGCGTACCACGGCCATGCCATTGGAATCCTTGCTCTTGATATGGCTGCCGGCAATGCCGGTATAGACCTGCGTCACCTTGCAGTCGGCCATCATCTCGGCTTCTGCGATGGCGCGCGAAATGGCGTTCACCGTTTTTTCGATGTTGATGACGACGCCCTTCTTCAGGCCGCTCGACTCCTGGCTGCCGATGCTGAGTACCGACAGCTGTCCTTCAGGCGTCAATTCGGCCACCACCGCGATGATTTTCGAGGTGCCGATGTCGAGGCCGACGATGAGATCCCTGCTTTCCTTGCTCATGTTCAAGTCTTGTGATCGCCGGCGTGCGCCGGGCCCGTGCGTAGGGCGAAGCCATTCGGGTAGCGCATGTCGATCAGGGCGATGTGGCTGCCAACGCGACCCTGCACTTGTTGATAGGTAGCGACAAAGCGGTTCAAGCGATCAGTGAGCGGATGTTGATCCTGGTCGCGCCCCAATTCGAGCACCAGGCCGTCGTCGAGCCTGACTTGCCAAGCCTCGCGCTGCGTCAGCAGCAGTGTTACCGGCTTGCGCCCAAGCGGTGCCAGCGCCTTCGCAAAGTCGCGCTGTCGATCGAGCATCTGTGCGGCGCGGTCGGCCGGGCCGGCCAGGCTGGGCAGATCGTCGCGCTCGGTGCTGGCGGCAAACACTTCGCCGTGGGTGTCGACCAGCCGCGCTTCGCCGTCCGACTGACGCCAGCGCGCGGCGGCAACATGTTCTTCGATCGCTACCTCGACGCCGTCCGGCCAGAGCCGCCGAACCGCCACATGGCGGACCCACGGCAGCTTTTCGAAAGTGTTGCGAACGGTCTCGAGGTTGACGGTAAAGAAGTTACCCGCCAGCGAACTCTTTGCCGCATGTTCGATCTGCATTTCCGTTACCTGATCGAGCGGGTTTGCCACCACCACCTGGTTCAGGTGGAAAATCGGCAAGCGTTGTGCGAACAGGATAGTGGCATAAACGAGGCCGCAGCCGCCGAACAGCAGCAGCAGATCGGCAACCATGTTCATCAATGGCGGCCGATCCCAAAAACCGTCGCCCTCGGTGCGCGATTTTTGCCCCGGCGCCGAACGGGTTGTTGTCTTAGGCAATGGCTTAGCCAAGAGCGGCTCCGGCAAGAATATTCACCACCAGGTCGGCGAAGGAAATGCCCGCCGCCTTGGCCGCCATCGGCACCAGCGAGTGCCCGGTCATACCGGGGGCGGTATTGGCTTCGAGCACATATTGTTTGCCTGCGGTGTCGAGCATCATGTCGACGCGCGCCCAGCCGCGGCAACCGAGCGCGGCGAACGCGCGCTGCGCCATCGCCTGCATCGCCGCCTCGGCGTCAGTGGAGAGTCCGCAAGGAATCCGGTATTCAGTGTCGTCGCGGAAGTACTTGGCGTCGTAGTCGTAAAACTCGGTCGCTGGCACGATGCGGATCGCCGGCAGGGCGCGCCCTTCTAATATGCCCACCGTATATTCCCCGCCAGCCAGAAAACGCTCGGCGATCACCAACTTGTCGTACTTCGCCGCCGTGTCATAGGCGGCACGAAGACCTCCGGCACCTTTGACCTTGGTGATACCAATGCTGGAGCCTTCATTGCCCGGCTTGACGAAGGGTCGTTTAGGAGCTGGAATCGAGCCAATTTACGTGCTTGCTGGGAATGAAATGAAGGCGTTTCTCTTTTTCTCGCGGGGGAATCGAGAG